>JAJYXS010000100.1 GCA_021801615.1 Actinomycetes bacterium | reverse complement strand
GCTGCGCCGGGGGATCACGGTCACCCAGGACCGGGACGTGCTGAGCGTCACGCGTGCGGACGACGAGCGTGAGCAACGCGCGCTGCACGGGCTCACGCGCTCGCTCGTGGCGAACATGGTGACCGGCGTCACCCAGGGATTCTCCAAGGAGCTCGAGATCGTCGGCGTGGGCTACCGCGCGACCGCGCGCAGCCCCCAGGCGATCGAGCTCGCGCTCGGCTTCTCCCATCCGGTGGTCGTCGACGCCCCGGAAGGGGTCAGCTTCGAGGTGCCCGCCCCGACGCGCATCGTCGTGCGGGGGATCGACAAGGAGCTCGTGGGACAGGTGGCGGCGAACATCCGCAAGATCCGCAAGCCCGAGCCCTACAAGGGCAAGGGGGTTCGCTACGCGGGCGAGCGCGTGCTGCGCAAGGCGGGGAAGGCGGCGAAGTGATGGCCCGGACGAAGCGCGAGAGAGCCCTGCGCATGCGGCGCCACACCCGTGTCCGCCAGAAGGTGTCCGGCACGCCGGAGCGCCCCAGGCTCGCCGTGAGCCGCAGTCTCCGCCACATCTCGGCCCAGGTCATCGACGACTCGATCGGCCACACGCTGGCCGCAGCGTCGACGACCGACCGGGAGCTGCGCGACGTCCTGGCGGGGACGGGGAGCGGTAACGTGAGCGCTGCCGAAGCAGTGGGCCGTCTCCTCGCCACCCGCGCGAAGGCGGCCGGGGTGAGCAAGGTCGTCTTCGACCGCGGCGGGTTCAAGTACCACGGCCGTGTCGCGGCACTCGCCGAAGCCGCCCGCAGCGAAGGACTGGAGTTCTGATGAGCGAGGTGCAATTCGAGGAGCGGACCATCCGCGTGAACCGCGTGGCCAAGGTCGTCAAGGGCGGACGGCGGTTCTCGTTCGCCGCGCTCATGGTCATCGGCGACGGCAACGGCACGGTCGGCCTCGGCTACGGCAAGGCGAAGGAGGCCGGCCTCGCCGTGCAGAAGGGCATCGAGGAGGCCCGCAAGAACCTCTTCCAGGTTCCTCTCGCCGGGTCTACGATCACGCATCCGGTTATCGGCGAGAGCGGCGCGGGCCGCGTGCTGCTCAAGCCGGCGGCCCCCGGCACCGGCGTCATCGCGGGAGGGGCCGCGCGGGCGGTCCTGGAGATGGCCGGCATCCACGACATCCTCGCCAAGTCGCTTGGTTCTTCGAACGGCATCAACGTCGCGCACGCGACGGTCGCAGGTCTGCGTGCGTTGCGCCGACCCGACGAGGTCGCCGCGCTCAGGGGGAAGGCCCCCGACGAGGTGACCCCGACCGGCGTCCTGCGCGCGTACCGGGAGCGCCGGCGCGAGACCGAGCTGTACGCTGAGGCGCGGTCGCGATGACGGTGCTGCGGGTGACCCAGGTCCGCTCGGAGATCGGCTCCAAGCCCAAGCATCGGGGCACGCTGCGGGCGCTCGGTCTGCGGGGCATCGGCAAGACCAACGAGCTACCCGACCGCCCCGAGATCCGTGGGATGCTGGCTCGGGTTCCCCATCTCGTGAGGGTCGAGGAGGTGTCGGAATGAAGCTCCACGACCTGGCGGCGCCCCCCGGCGCGCGGCGCGCGAAGCGCCGAGTCGGGCGGGGCATCGCCGGAAAGGGCGGCAAGACCGCCGGGCGCGGGACCAAGGGCCAGCGGGCGCGCGACACGGTGCCGGCCGGCTTCGAGGGTGGCCAGTTGCCGCTCATGCAGCGGATCCCGAAGTTGCGCGGGTTCAAGAACCCGTTCCGGATCGAGTACGCGCCGGTGAACCTCGACGCGCTCGCGGCCCTCGGCGTCGACGAGCTCGGCCCCGAGGAGCTCGTCGCGGCGGGACTGGTCCGCAAGGGCGCGCTCGTGAAGGTCCTCGGCCGTGGGGAGCTCTCGCGGGCCGTGCGCGTGCGGGCGCACGCCTTCTCGGCGTCGGCGGAGGCGGCGATCACCGCTGCAGGCGGCTCGGTCGAGCGCGTCGGCCTGCCGTACGCGGCTGGCCGCCCGCCCGCCCGCGGCAACGCCCTCACGAACCGTTAGCGCGATGCTCTCCCGCCTCGGCAACATCTTCCGGGTGGCGGACCTTCGCAACAAGGTCCTGTTCACCCTCGTCGTCATCGCGATCTACCAGGTCGGTGCCAACGTGCCGGTCCCCGGGGTCAGCTGGGCGCAGCTGACGAAGCTCGAGTCGAGCGCCGGTTCCTCGGGCGTGCTCGGCTTCCTGAACCTGTTCTCCGGCGGTGCGCTCGTCCGGCTGGCCATCTTCGGGCTCGGCGTCATGCCCTACATCACGAGCTCGATCATCATCCAGCTCCTCGCGACGGTGATCCCGAAGCTCGAGGAGTGGCGGGACCAGGGTGCGGTCGGCCAGAAGAAGATCACCCAGACGACGCGCTACCTCACGGTCGCGCTCGCCCTCATGCAGTCGACCGGCCTCGTGTACGCCTTCCACGGCCACGACACCGCCCTCATCGGGAGCAGCATCAATCTGATCCCGAAGTTCAGCATCCAGCTCGCCGCGTTCATGGTCCTCTGCCTCACGGCCGGGACCGCGTTCGTCATGTGGCTCGCCGAGCTGATCACCCAGCGGGGCATCGGCCAGGGGATGTCGATACTGATCTTCGCCAACGTCGTCGCTTCGATCCCTTCCGGCGGGAAGGGCCTCTACGAGGAGGGCGGGGCCTTCAAGTTCGCCGTCATCATCGCGGTGTCCCTCGTCCTGCTCGTCTGCATCGTCTTCATGACACAGGGGCAGCGGCGGATCCCGGTCACGTTCGCCAGGCGCATGGCGGGCCGGAGGATGTACGGAGGCCAGAGCACCTACATCCCGCTCAAGGTGAACCAGTCGGGCGTCATCCCGATCATCTTCGCGAGCTCGGTGCTGTACATCCCGGTGCTGCTCAGCAACGTCGTGCCGTCCGGACAGTTCCAGACGTGGGTGCGCAACAACATCACCCCGACGTCGCTGTTCTACATCCTCATGTACTTCGTGCTGATCGTGGCCTTCACCTTCTTCTACGTGTACGTCGCCTTCGACCCTCATCAGCAGGCGGACATCATCCGCAAGCAGGGCGGGTTCGTGCCGGGCATTCGCCCGGGCGGTTCGACCGAGCGCTACTTCTCCCACATCCTGAACCGCATCACCGTGCCCGGAGCCCTCTTCCTCGGCGCCGTCGCGGTGATCCCGTCGCTGCTCATGTCGTTGTGGAGCCTCAACAGGTTCCCCTTCTACGGGATCACCCTGCTCATCTCGGTCGGCGTCGCGCTCACAACGATGCGGCAGATCGACAGTCAGCTCATGATGCGCAACTACGAGGGATTCCTGAAGTAGGGCCTGGGTGGTTCCCGGCGTCAGGCTCGTGGTCCTCGGCAAGCAGGGAGCTGGCAAGGGGACGCAGTGCGTGCGGCTCTCGCACCACTACGTCGTGCCGCACGTCTCGACCGGCGACATGCTCCGGCGCGAGGTGAAGGCGCAGACGAACTTCGGGTTGCGTGCGAAGAAGCTCATGGACGACGGGGAGCTCATCTCCGACGAGCTGATCATGGAGATGGTGGCGAGCCGCCTCTCCGAGCGTGACGCCCGCGCGCGCGGCTTCGTCCTCGACGGGTGCCCTCGTACGATCCCCCAGGCCGAGCGGCTCGACGAGATCCTCGAGCCCGACCGCCTCGACCTCGTCATCGATCTCGAGGTGCCGACCCCTGTCGTCTTGAAGCGGCTGGCCTCGCGTCGTGTGTGCGTCGACTGCGGCACGAACTACTCGGTCTTCTCCCCGCCGTCGGTGAACTGGACCTGCGACGTCTGCGGCGGGGAGGTCGTCCAGCGAGAGGACGACACCGAGGAGGCCATCCGACGCCGCCTCGAGCTCTACGAACGGGCGACCGCCCCGCTTCTGGAGCGCTACGAGACCCGAGGGATCCTCGCGAGGGTGAGCGGCACGGGCCCGGCCGACGTCGTCACCAGGCGTTGCGTGCACGCGATCGACGAGCGCCGGCGGTGACTTCCTGGACGCCACGTGCGAGCGGCGCAGGAGGAGCGTGATGCGGCGAAGCTCGAAGGAGCTCGCGAAGATGCGCCGCGCCGGCAAGGTGGTCGCCGAGATGCACGAGGTGACCCGCGCGGCGGCCAGGCCGGGCGTCACCACCCGCCAGCTCGACTTGGCGGCCCGGGAGGTGCTCGAGCGCCGGCGGGCGACCTCCAACTTCCTCGGGTACCACGGGTTCCCGGCGGTGATCTGCACCTCGCCGAACGACGTCATCGTCCACGGCATCCCGGGGGACTACCGTCTCGCCGAGGGAGACATCCTGTCGATCGACTGCGGGGCGATCGTGGAGGGGTACCACGGTGACGCGGCCTTCACGATGGCGATCGGCGAGGTGACGCCGCTCGCCCGGCGCCTGATCGAGGTGACGGAGCGGAGCTTGTGGGCCGGCATCGAGCAGCTGCGCAAGGGCAACCGGCTCCACGAGGTCGGCCGGGCCGTCCAGCAGGTGGCCGAGGGCGCGGGCTTCTCGGTGGTCCGAGAGTACGTCGGCCACGCCATCGGCACCGCGATGCACGAGCAGCCCCAGGTCCCGAACTACTGGCCCGGGTCCCCCGGGCCTACCCTCAAGGCAGGGATGGTGTTCGCCGTCGAGCCGATGGTGAACGCGGGCGGGCCGGAGACCAAGCTGCTCGACGACGGCTGGAGCGTGGTCACGGCCGACGGCTCGCTCTCTGCCCATTTCGAGCACACGATCGCGGTCAGCGACGACGGTCCCGAGGTGCTCACGGTGCCCTGAGGCCGAAGGTTCGGCGCGGTCCACGGATCGGCGGGTCGTGCCGCTGGCAATCGGAGCGCGATGCGCTAAACTTGAGAGCTGCCTCGCGGCCGCCCGGGCCGCTCGGGGCCGTTCACCCTGCGTGGCCGTTCACCCTGCGTGGTCTGGCCTCGCGCCGTGCGGATCCAGAGGAACGAGTCGAGGAGGGTCACCTGCCGAAGCCGAAAGAAGACGCCATCGTGCTCGAGGGGACGGTGGTGGAGCCGTTGCCCAACGCGATGTTCCGCGTGGAGCTCGAGAACGGGCACAAGGTGCTGGCCCACAGCTCCGGCAAGATGCGCATGCACCGCATCCGCATCCTGCCGGGGGACAAGGTCCAGGTCGAGATCACGCCGTACGACCTGAGCCGCGGGCGGATCACCTACCGGTACAAGTGAGGCAGGCGGGAAGGAACGTCATGAAGGTACGACCCAGCGTGAAGCCGATCTGCGAGAAGTGCAAGGTGATCCGCCGGCACGGCCGCGTGGTCGTGATCTGCGAGAACCCCCGGCACAAGCAGCGTCAGGGCTAGGGCGCGAGGCGAGGACAGGAGAGCGGCAGATGGCCAGGATCGCCGGAGTGGACGTCCCGCGCGAGAAGCGTGTGGAAGTGTCCCTCACCTACATCTACGGGATCGGCCCCACGCGGGCCCGTGAGATCCTCGCCCGCACGGGTGTGGACCCTGACACGCGGGTGCGTGACCTCACCGACGAGGAGGTCATCCGCCTGCGCAACGACATCGACGCGAACCTGGAAGTCGAAGGCGACCTGCGCCGGGACGTCGCCCAGGACATCAAGCGAAAGATGGAGATCAACTGCTACCAGGGGATCCGGCACCGCCGGGGACTTCCGGTCCACGGCCAGCGCACCCATACGAACGCCCGCACGCGCAAGGGCCCCAAGAAGACGGTGGCCGGGAAGAAGAAGGTTCGCAAGTAGATGCCGAGACCGACCAAGCAGCAGGGGTCCGCGCGGCGACCCCGTCGCCGGGAGCGTAAGAACGTGAGCTACGGCGTGGCCCACATCAAGAGCTCGTTCAACAACACGATCGTCTCGATCGCCGACCCCGAGGGCAACGTGCTCGCCTGGGCGTCCGCGGGCAACGTGGGTTTCAAGGGCTCGCGCAAGTCGACGCCGTTCGCCGCCCAGCTCGCCGCCGAGGCGTGCGCGCGCAAGGCGATGGAGCACGGCGTCCGCAAGGTGGACGTGCTTGTACGGGGCCCGGGCTCTGGACGCGAGACCGCGATCCGCTCGCTCGCCGCCGCCGGCATCGAGGTCGTCGGCATCAAGGACGTCACCCCGATCCCCCACAACGGTGTCCGCCCCAAGAAGCGGCGACGGGTCTGAGGGGAGGCGGAAGATGGCACGCTACACGGGTCCGGTCTGCCGCCTCTGCCGGCGCGAGCGGACGAAGCTCTTCTTGAAGGGTGAGCGGTGCTTCTCGCTCAAGTGCCCGGTGTCCGAGGCGGTCACCGATCGGCACAGCCGAGCGTACCCGCCAGGCGAGCACGGGCGCGACCGGATGCGCCAGGGGTCGGAGTACCACGCGCAGCTTCGCGAGAAGCAGAAGGCGCGCCGCATCTACGGGATCTTCGAGAAGCAGTTCCGAGGCCTCTACGAGGAGGCGGACCGGCTTCCGGGCATCACCGGCGAGAACCTGCTGCGGATGCTCGAGATGCGCCTCGACAACGTCGTCTTCCGGGCGGGATGGGGCGCGAGCCGGGCGCAGGCGCGTCAGTTCGTGCGCCACGGCCACGTGCTCGTGAACGCAAAGCGCGTGACCGTCCCGAGCTATCGCGTCCGCAAGGGCGACCGCGTCACCCTGCGCGAGGCTTCCCGCGAGATCTTCGTGGTCCGCCGGAACATGGACACCCTCGACCGCCAGCGTCCGCCCTGGCTCGAGGCGTCCGAGGGGGGCTTCAGCGTGGAGGTGCTGAACCCGCCGCTGCGCGACCACATCGACGAGCCCGTGCAAGAGCAGTTGATCGTCGAGTACTACTCCAAGTAGATCCGAGCGATTCCAAGGAACCTGTCAGCCTTCCCAACCCTTCCCCATTCCTCCCCGACTAGTCTCCCTCCCTTCTCTCCACGACCCCGCTTTCACGGCAGCCAACGAGGAACCACGATGCTCATCATCCAGCGACCTTCCGTCGAAGTGCTCGACGAGGACGGAGGCGACCGTCAGCGGTTCGCGATCGGCCCGCTCGAGCCCGGTTTCGGCCATACCCTCGGGAACGCGCTGCGCCGGACGCTGCTGTCGTCCATCCCGGGCGCGGCGGTCACCCAGGTGCGCTTCGACGACGCCCTCCACGAGTTCGCCACCCTGCCGGGGGTGAAAGAGGACGTCACCGACATCATCTTGAACCTGAAGGACCTGCTCGTCCGTGTCCACTCCGAGGAGCCGGTGACGCTCCGCTTCGACAAGCGGGGCCCCGGTGACGCACTCGCCGGCGATCTCCAGACGAGCGCGGACGTCGAGATCCTCAATCCCGACCTGCACATCGCGACGCTGAACGCCAAGGGCCACCTCGCCTTCGACGTCACGGTGGAGCGCGGACGTGGCTACGTGTCTGCGGACCGCAACAAGAAGTCGTCGACGATCGGCGTCATCCCGGTCGACTCGATCTTCTCTCCCGTACGCCGCGTCACCTTCCAGGTCGAGCCGGTGCGGGTCGAGCAGTCGACCGACTTCGACCGCCTCGTGCTCGACGTCGAGACGGACGGGTCGATCTCCCCGCGCGAGGCGCTCGCGTCGGCTGGTGACACCCTGCGCACCCTCGTCGGGCTGGTCGCCGACCTCGAGGAGTCCCCCCAGGGGCTCGAGCTCGGGGAGACCGGCAGCGCGCTGGGCGGCTCCCCCGACCTCGACCTGCGGATCGAGGAGCTGGACCTCTCCGAGCGGCCGCGCAACTGCCTGAAGCGCGCGCAGATCAACACCATCGGCGAGCTCGTCCAGAGCACCCCCGAAGAGCTCCTCGCCATCACGAACTTCGGCCAGAAGTCCCTCGACGAGGTGATCCAGCGCCTCGACGAGCGCGGGCTGTCCCTGCGAACCAAAGACTGAGGGCCGAGGAGAACGCGGACCGAAGACCACCCCACCGAAGACCGAGGAAGGGACGTCATGCAGGGGACGCCGAAGCGTGGCCGCCGAATGGGCGGAGACGCCGCGCACCAGAAGGCGATGCTGGGGAACCTCGTCGCGTCGCTGGTCGCCGCCGAGTCGCTCGTCACGACCGAGTCGAAGGCCAAGATGATGCGGCCGGTCGCCGAGAAGTGCATCACCGCCGCACGCAAGGGGGGTGTGCACCAGCACCGCCAGGTGGTCGCGCTCATCCGTGACCGCGACATGGCCCACAAGCTGTTCCACGAGATCGCGCCGCGCTACGCGGATCGTCCGGGCGGCTACACGCGGATCCTGAAGCTGGGTCCGCGCCCCGGCGACAACGCGCCGATGGCGCGCATCGAGCTCGTCTGATCGGGCAGGCGACTCGGCGCTGGCGGCTGCTGCTCGCCTATGAGGGGAGCGGCTTCCGAGGGTTCGCCGCCCAGCCGGGCGTTCCAACGGTCGCTGGCGAGCTCGCCGCGGCCATCGCCCGCTCGGCTCGCCTCGACGCGCCGCCCCCGATCGTCTGCGCGGGCCGCACCGACGCAGGTGTGCACGCGACCGGCCAGGTCGCCCATGTCGACCTGCCCGCCGCCTACGCGGGCGACCTCGCGAACGCGGTCAACCGGCAGCTCGCGCCGAGGGTCGTCGTGGTGGCGGCCGCCCCCGTCGACGACGGCTTCGACGCCCGGCGGTCGGCCACGTCGCGCCACTACCGCTACCTGGTCTGGAACGCCGCGGTTCCCGATCCCCTGCTGGCAGGGCTGGCGTGGCACGTCGCGGAGCGGCTCGACGTGAAGGCGATGGCGGCTGCGACGGACCCGCTCATCGGGACGCACGACTTCCGGGCCTTCTGCCGGCGCCCGCCGGGCCGCTCGCCCGCCGAGCCGATCGTGCGCGAGGTGACCGATGCCGCCTGGCGTGAGGTGCCCGCCGCATGGCTGGGGGGTGAGCGGGCGGCCCTAGGGCCCGAAGGGGCGCGAGCAGAAGGCCAGTCGGAAGAGCAGGAAGGTGCCGAGCGGCCCGTGCTCCTGCGCTTCGACGTCGTCGCCCGCTCCTTCTGCCATCAGATGGTGCGGTCGATCGTCGCGGTGCTGGTCGACGCAGGCCGGGGAAAGGCGAGCGCGGCCAGCGTGATGGAG
>JAJYXS010000038.1 GCA_021801615.1 Actinomycetes bacterium | reverse complement strand
GCGGTGGTGCGGCTTCGCGGCGTTCGGCCCCGACGCGACGATCGTCTCGAACGCGACGGCCTCGGCGCCCTTGCGGCGCATGGCCGTGTCCAGCGCGAGCGCGAGCTCGGCCTCCGTCACACCCTTGGCGAGCATCGGCAGGACCTCGTCGAGCGCGGCGTCGGCGATCGCGCCCGCGCGCTCGATCCGGTCGATCTCGCCGGGATCCTTCACCTCGCGCAGCGCCTCGACCTGGCCGCTCGTGGGCAACACCTCGCCCAGCAGCTCGCCCCAGCGCCGGCTTGCGCTCCAGCTCACGTGGTCGGCCTCCAGGCCGACGCGCGCGCCGCCGACGAAGGCCTTCAGCGCGTCCTGCTGGGCGGTGACCGGGCCGATCGTGATCTCCGCGTCGACCCCCGCGGCCGCCAGCTGCTCTGCGGACTGCGTCCGGTACCGCCCGTCGGTCGTGAGCAGCGCGCCCGCCCGCGTGATCGCGAGGACGCCCGCGGATCCCGTGAAGCCGCTCAGGTACCGGACGTTCGTGAGGCAGGTGACCACGAGCGCGTCCACGCCGGCCCCGTCCAGGCGCGCACGGAGCCGGTCGATCCTGCCCGCGACCTCGAGGGGCCTCACCGGCGCGCTCGCGCTCGACTGCTCACGCGCCGATGCCTCGAGCGCGCGCCGTGCCAGCGAGAACAGGCCATGCCGGCGACGGGTGGGATCCGGCCATCAGGGCGGACGCTAGCCGATGCACGCGCGGCCTCACGCAGTGCCACGTGCCCCGGCGAGCCGCACGGCGGCTTCGACCGCGAGCTCGTAGCCGAGCCCTCCCATGCCGGCGACGAGCCCGTCGGCGACCGGCGCCACCACCGAGGTGTGGCGGAACGGCTCGCGCGCAGCGGGGTTGGACAGGTGCAGCTCCACGACCACCCCTTCGTACGCGGCGAGCGCGTCGTGCAGCGACCAGCTCGTATGGCTGAGCGCGCCGGCGTTGACGACGATCGCGTCGGCCCGCCCGCGTGCGGCGTGCACCGCGTCCACGAGCACGCCCTCGTCGTTGGTCTGGAGGTGGTCGAGGGTCCAGCCGTGCCGTTCGGCGACCGCGCTCGCGCGCCGGACGTGGTCCGCGAGCGCGTCGGTGCCGTACAGCTCGGGCTCGCGGGCACCGAGCAGGTCCAGGTTCGGCCCCGACAACAACGTCACGTGCACGCGAGCTCCTCCAGCGCGCCGAGCGCGTCCTCGGGCGACACCCCGTGGACGAGCTCGACGCCGCTCGGCCCGTCGAGCACGAACGCGAGGTCGTGCGCCGCCTTCTTGTCGCGTGCCATGTAGGAGAGGAGCTCCCGTCGGCCCGAGCCCGAGAGGCCCGCGGGGAGCCGGGCGGAAAGGCCGAGGCGCTCCACCACCTCGCGGTGGAGCTCCACCCGCTCGTCGCCGATGCGGCCGAGGCGGCGGGCGAGCAACGCGGCGTAGACGAGCCCGACCGCGACGGCCTCACCGTGGCTGAGGCCATCCCCACCGCTGCCCTCACCGTGGCTGAGGCCGTCCCCACCACCGCCCTCGCCGCGTGCGGCGCGGCCCAGCGCCGAGGCCTCGAGCGCGTGCGCGAGCGTGTGGCCGTAGTTCAGCAGGACGCGCCGACCTGCCTCCCGCTCGTCCTCTGCGACGAGCGACGCCTTGCGGGCGACGCAGCGCGCGACCTGGTCGTCCAGGGCGAGGCCCGGGAGGTCGGGCTCGCCGAGGAACGTGTACTTCGCCACCTCACCGAGCCCCGACGCCCGCTCGCGCGCCGGCAGGGTCTCGAGCAACTCGGTGTCGCAGAGCACCCCGAAGGGCTGCCAGAACGCCCCGACCAAGTTCTTCCCCTCGGGCAGGTTCACGCCGGTCTTCCCGCCGATCGCCGCGTCCACCTGGCACAGCAGCGTGGTCGCCACCGTGCAGTACGGGACGCCGCGATGGTAGGTCGCCGCCGCGAACCCTGCGAGGTCGCTCACCACGCCGCCGCCGACGGCGACCACCGCGTCGCTGCGGGCGAGCCCCCCGCGGGCGAAGGCGCGGCAGAGCGCCTCCACGTTGGCCATCGTCTTCGAGCGCTCTCCGGGCTCGACGACATGGACCTCGAAGGGGAGGCCGGGCCGGATCCCCTCGAACCAGGGCATCGCGGCGACCACGGCGTCGGTGACGACCGCCACCTGGCGGGCCGCCGGCACTCCCGTCGCGACCAGCCTCGACAGCTCGGCCGACGCTCCTTCGCCCACGAGGACGTCGTACCCGCGCGCCCTGCCGGCGCCGGCCGTCCCAAGGGTGACCGGGACCGTGGTGATCACGAGCGCTGCTCCTCGGCGAGGTGCCCGACGAGCGCCTGCACCCGGTCGGCGACGCTCCCGGGGTCCAGGTCGTCCACGTCGACGACCGCGTCGGCCACCTCGCCGTAGAGGGGCCGCCGCTCGCGCTCGAGCCGGGTGAGCGTGCCGGCGGGGTCCTGGCCGAGGAGGGGACGGTGGTCGCGGTGACCCGGGGTGCGCGCCGCTGCGGCGCTGTCCGCGCGCACGCGGGCGACCAGCGTCTCGGGCCTCGCCCGGAGCCACACCACCGTGCCGGCGCCGCGCAGCAGCGCCCGGTTCGCGGGGTCGAGCACCGCGCCACCTGCGACCGAGACGACCGCGGGGTCCTCGCGTGCGAGGGCCGCGGCGAGCGCCTTGCTCTCGAGCGGGCGGAACGCCTCCTCGCCGCCGGCCTCGAAAAGGTCCTTCACCGTGTGGCCGGTGAGGGCCTCGACCTCGTCGTCGGAGTCGACGTAGCGCCACCCGAGCCGGCGAGCGACCAGCCGGCCGACCGTCGTCTTGCCGGCTCCCATCATCCCGACGAGCAGCACCCGGCGCGGCGTCTCCGAGGAGCTCGCCGTCATGCCCGCTCGGGCGGCGACAGCGTCTCGCCGAGCGCCCTCAGGTAGCCGTCGTAATTCCGGACGAGCTCTGCGACGGAGTCGCCGCCGAATTTCCGCAGCGCCTCTCCTGCGAGGACGAGCGCGGTCATGGTCTCCGCGACCACGCCCATCGCGGGGACGGAGGTGACGTCCGTGCGCTCCTTGAAGCTCACCGTCGAGCGCTTCGTCGAGACGTCCACCGTCTCGATGACCGGTCGGCTCAACGTCGCGAGGGGCTTCATCGCCGCGCGCACGACGAGCAATCCCCCGACCGACATGCCCCCCTCGATCCCGCCCGCGCGCGCGGTCGCGCGCGCGTAGCCCCCCGACGCCGTCGCGTCCGGGTCGACGCGGATCGCGTCGTGCGCCACCGAGCCCCGCAGCGCCGCGACCTCCCAGCCGTCGCCGATCTCCACGCCCTTCACGGCGGGGATGCTCATGAGCGCCTGTCCGAGGAGACCGTCGAGCCGGCGGTCCCAGTGCACGTGGCTCCCGAGCCCGACCGGCACGCCGTAGGCGAGCACCTCGGCCACCCCGCCGAGGGAGTCGCCCTGCTTGGCCGCAGCCTTGATCGCGGCGACCATCCGCTCCTCGGCCTCGGGGTCGGCCGTGCGCACCGGGGACGCGTCGATGCGCGCGAGCTCCTCGGGGGTGGGCCTCGTGGCGTCCTTCACACGCTCGGGGCCGAGCTGGACCACGTGGCTCAGCACCTGCGTCCCGATCCGGGCGAGCAGGAGCTTGGCGAGCGCCCCCGCTGCGACCCTCGCGGCGGTCTCGCGTGCAGAGGCACGCTCGAGCACGTCGCGTGCGTCGTCGAAGCCATACTTCTGCATGCCCGCGAGGTCTGCGTGGCCCGGGCGCGGCTGGGTGAGCACGGCCGCAGGCATCCCGGGCGCCGGGGACATCTCCTGGGTCCACTTGCGTTCCCACTCGGTGTTGCCGATCTCGATCGCGACCGGGGACCCGAGCGTCCTGCCGTGCCGCACGCCGCCGAGGATGGAGACCTCGTCCGCCTCGAAGCGCATCCTTGGACCCCGTCCGTAGCCGAGGCGCCGCCGCCTGAGCTCCTCGGCCACGTCCTCCACGGTCACCCGGAGCCCTGCGGGCAGACCCTCGACCACGACGACGAGCGCCTTGCCGTGCGACTCTCCGGCCGTCAGGAACCGCAGCATCGCCACACGCTACCGAGTGCAGGGCCGACGGTCTTGGGGCCGCTGGCCGGGGCGCCGCCGGCGGCCTGTGGGCCGCTCAGCCGAAGTGGAGCCACAACCCGCCCAGCCACGCGCCCCACAGCACGCCGAACATGGTGCCGAGCGCCAGCGCGGGCGCGAAGGGGAAGCGGTGAGAGCCCCTGACCACGAGCAGCGCGGCGCCGAAGACGGCGCCCAGGACGAACGCCGCGAGGAACCCGAGGTACAGCGGGGCGAACCCGAGCCATCCGAGCGCCGCGCCGCACAGCCCGGCGAGCCTCACGTCGCCGAAGCCCATCGCCTTGGGCGAGATCCACCACACCGCCCCGAAGACGGCGAACGCGATCGCTCCGCCCGCCAGCGCGTCGAGCATCGGCCGCCACGTGCCCTGGGCCGCGGAGGCGCACAGGAGCCCGGCGCCGACGAGGACCCCCGCGCCGTAGACGACCCGGCGCGGGACGAGCCCGACCCGCAGGTCGGTCACCGACACGACCACGAGCGCACCGGCGAGCACGCAGTACGCGGGGAGCTGCGGGGCTGCGCCGAGCCGGAGCGCGGCGAGCGCGCACGCGGCTGCGGCCACGAGCGCGGCGGCAGCACCCTCCGCGAGCTCGGCGGCGCGCGAGCCGGGGGAGGCGACGCTCACCGCCTCCGCAGCCTGCGACGGACCCCCTCGGCCGGTCGCGCCGGCAAGCGCGCCGGCACCCGGGCCCGGTGCGAGACGCGCGTCGGTGCTCGAAGGGAGCCCGACTGGGGACGTGGCACGACCGACACCACGCGCGAAGCGGTCCAGCAGGGGGCCGGCTGCGCCTCCGCCGAGCGCGCACACCGTCACCACCCCCCAGGCCGTCACCGCGCGCTCAGTAGTAGGGGTTCGCGCCGCCCGCGTGGTCCGTGACGTCGACCACCCCGGTGAGCTCCGGCACTTCGTCGCGCAGCGCGGCTTCGATGCCCTGGGTGAGGGTCATACGGGACATCGCGCAGCCCTGGCAGCCGCCTGAGAGCTGCAGGTACGCGACCCCGGCGCCCTCGTCGAGGGCCACCAGGTCGGCACGACCGCCGTGCGAGGCGATCGAAGGGTTCACCGCCTGCTCGAGCACCGCGGCCACCCTCCTGGCGAGAGGGCCGTCCAGACCGGCCGCCAGCACCTCTGCGGGGACGCCGAGGTCCTCGGGCGCCGGGCTGTTCGGGTTCACGAGGACGAGGCCGCCTTCGCCCTCCGCGTTCCACTCGAGCCGCGCGCCGCGCAACCGGTCGACGCTCGACTTCGGGACGACGACGGTCAGCTCCTCGCCGACGTCGACCGCGTCGCCGTCGCCTGCGTCCGCGGCGGCCTGGAAGTACAGGTCGTAGACGAACTGTCCGTGCTGGACACCGCGCACCTCGAGCCACAGCGCGAGGCGCTCGGAGTCCGGCTCTGCTGCGAGCGCGTCTTGCACCACCCGACGCGCCTCGGGCGTCAACGTCACCACGGCGAGCTGCTCTGCGATCTGTGCCATTCGCTCATTGTACGGCTACGGCTAAGGTCCGGCGCGATGGCGACAGGCGGGCACGTCTGCGTCCACGAGTGGGTGAGCTTCGAGGACCCCGACGAGGACCGGACCTGGGTCTTCGACGTGACCTTCCTCACCAGCCGATG
Source organism: Actinomycetes bacterium (assembly GCA_021801615.1). Lineage (GTDB taxonomy): Bacteria > Actinomycetota > Acidimicrobiia > Acidimicrobiales > RAAP-2 > JAJYVT01. The sequence goes on along the minus strand of JAJYXS010000038.1, from coordinate 3,346 downwards.
GACGTGCATCTACGGGCGGGGCTGCAAGGGCGTGCTGAGCGAGCCCGCGCCCTCCCTGGCCCAGGGATGCTGCTCCTATGGGGCCCACTTCGTCGACGAGGACGACGTCTCACGCGTCGAGCGGGCGGCTGCGACGCTCAGCGACGAGGAGTGGCAATTCCGCCGACGTGCGCTGAAAAAGGGCGTCACCCGTACCACCAAGCGGCGCGAGACGCTCACGCGGCTGGTGGAGGGGGCGTGCATCTTCCTCAACCGCCCGGACTTCCCCACCGGCCCGGGCTGCGCGCTCCACCAGGCCGCGCTCGCACGCGGCCTGCGCCCGCTCGACCTCAAGCCCGAGGTGTGCTGGCAGCTGCCGCTGCGCCGGGAGGACCGGGTCGCCGACGACGGCCACGTCACCTCGACGGTCGGCCAGTGGGACCGGCGTCACTGGGGAGCCGGCGGCCAGGAGTTCGCGTGGTGGTGCACCGAGGCGGAGGAGGCGTTCGTCGGCACGTCACCGGTGTACGAGCAGATGGCCGACGAGCTGGTCGAGATGACCGGCAAGAAGGTGTACCGCGCGCTCGAGGACTACCTCGAGGACCGCACGCGCCGAGTGCGAGTGCCGCTCGGCCATCCGGCCCTCCGCCACACCGCCCTCCGTCCTCCGGCCCGCCGCCCTCCGGCCCGCCGCGAACCCTGAGCGTCACCTGGGCCGAGCGGCTCGGTCGTCATGACCGCCGCGTCCGAGGTGCCCGAGGGGGTCGCGGAGCCCGGGAGCCCCGAGCGATGCAGGCGTGCGAGCCTCGCGCCGGTCGCGCACATGACGAGCACCTGGACGCCGAGGTCGGCCAGCGCGGTGGCCTCCGGGACGCCGTGCGCCAGGACCATCGCCGCGGCTGCGAGCGCCGCCCCGCCCACCAGGACGCCGACCGGCGAGCGGTCCCCCACCCCGAGGAGGTACGTCGTCACGACCACCGTCACTCCGAGGCACACCATCGCGAGGGCGAGCGGGAGGAACGCGCCGGCGGCTGCCGCGTAGCGGCCCGAGAACACCGTCTGGAGGAACGGCCGCGGCACGGCCGCGGCGACGCCGACCAGGAGCGCGGCGGGCGCCCCGAGCAGCGCCAGCGACACCGTGAGCTGCCGCAGCGCATCGCGGCCCTCTCGCCAGGAGATCGCGGCTTCTGGCAGGAGATAGCCCGCCAGCGCGACCGCGACGAACACGATCGCCTTGCTCGCGACGGACACCGCGGCGTAGCCGCCGGCGGCTCGCGGCGCCTCGCGGCCCATCACGATCACGTCGACGTTCTGGAGCAGCGCGACGGCCCCGAGCGCCACCGCCGCAGCGAGGAGGTCCCGCCGGACCACGCCGTCGCGGCCGGGGCGACCGGTGCCACCCGGGCGGTGCGCTCGCCACCAGGTGCCGACCCGACCCGACGCCGCCTCGGGGCGCCAGGCCCGGTCCGCCAAGAGGCGCGCGTGGGCCGCGGTGCACACCTCGGCGACGAGCACGCCGGCCGCGACGCCGCGCACGCCGAGCCCCGCCGCGCCAAACCCGATCATGAAGGCCGTGCGCGCCCCGCCTTCGAGCAGCAGGTTCGCAGACAGCGTGCGGTACGAGCGGCTCGCCTGGAGCAGTCCCCGGTCCACGCACAAAAGGACCCACACACCGCCCGCGATCGCGACGGCGTCGACGCCGAGCGCGTCGCGACGCCCGAGCAGTCCGGCGATCGACGGCCCGGCCGCGAGGACCGCTCCGGCGAAGAGGACCAACGCGACGGTCGCCCGCCCGTGCACGGCCGCGCCCCAGCGCCAGACCGCCCCAGCCGTACCCTGCCAGCGCGCCAGGCGCCTCACGACCGCGACGAGCACCGCCGAACCCGGGGTCGACACCACGAAGAAGATCCCGACGAGCTGGTTCAGCGCGCCGTAGCCGCTCGAGCTGAGCAGGCGCGCGAGGACCACGGTGACGAGAAGGCTCCCGCCGTTCCCCGCGATGCCGGCGAGCGCGAGCGTGCTTGCGTCCGCGAGCCCGGCGCGCCAGCGCACCTGGGCAGGTGCCGCCGGGCGCCCGCCGCGCACCTCCACCGCGTCCCCGACGTCGCCCCGGGGAGCGTGCTCAGTGCTCCTGGTGCTCTGGACGCTCCCCGGACGCGTCGAGCGCACCGTCGGGCACCGCAGGCTCCGGCTGCTCGGCGGCGACCCCGCCGACGGCCGCTGCCTCCTGGGGGCCCGCAGCCGACGCGCCCGGCTCCGGCGCGGCTCCCTCGGCCTCGGGGGCCGCGCCGGACGCACCCCCCGTCGCCTGCGCCGCGTAGTCGACCCACGCGGCCTGCGCCTCGGTCTCCGGGGTGAATTCTCCCGCGTCTGCGTAGTCGTAGCCGCCGATGTAGTTCCCCTCGGCGTCGTAGGCGTGCTCGCCGAAGGCCTCGCGGTACTCCTCGGAGACCTCGCCCCCTTCGGCGGCCTGCTTGATCGACAGGCTGATGCGGCGGCGCTGGAGGTCGATGTCGATGATCTTCACCCAGAGCTCCTCTCCGGGACTGACCACCTGCTCGGGCATGTCGACGTGGTGCGCGGCCATCTCCGAGATGTGCACCAGCCCCTCGATGCCGTCTCCGACCTGGACGAAGGCCCCGAAGGGCACGAGCTTGGTGATGCGCCCGTAGACGAGCTGTCCCACCTCGTGGGTGTTCGCGAACTCCTGCCAGGGATCGGTCTGGGTCGCCTTGAGCGAGAGGCTGATGCGCTCCTTCTCCAAGTCGACGTCGAGCACCTCGACTGTGATCTCGTCGCCCACCTGCACGACCGACGACGGGTGGTCGACGTGCTTCCAGGACAGCTCCGAGACGTGGACGAGGCCGTCCATGCCACCGAGGTCGACGAAGGCACCGAAGTTCACGACCGAGGAGACGACCCCGTGGCGGCGCTCGCCGGGCTTCAGGTTCGCAAGGAAGTCGCCGCGCTGCTCCTTTTGGGCCTCCTCGAGCCACGCGCGCCGCGACAGCACGACGTTGTTCCGGTTCTTGTCCAGCTCGATGATCTTCGCCTCGATCACGCGGCCGATGTATGGCTGCAGCTCGCGTACCCGGCGCAGCTCGACCAGCGACGCGGGCAGGAAGCCGCGCAGGCCGATGTCGACGATGAGCCCGCCCTTTACGACCTCGATCACCGGGCCCTTCACGACCTGGTCCGCCTCCTTGAGCTTCTCGATGGTCGACCACGCCCGCTCGTACTGGGCCCGCTTCTTCGAGAGGATGAGCCTGCCTTCCTTGTCCTCCTTCTGGAGGACGAGCGCTTCGACCCTGTCGCCCAGCGAGACGATCTCTGTCGGAGCGACGTCGTTGCGGATCGAGAGCTCGCG
>JAJYXS010000034.1 GCA_021801615.1 Actinomycetes bacterium | reverse complement strand
CGTCGGCCTGTCGGTCGTGCTGTGGGCCTTCGGCACCTGGTGGATCCCCCTGCTCGTGCTCTTCGGCGTCTGGCGCTACGTGCTACGCCGCTACCCGCGCAGCTACGAGCCGAGGCTCTGGAACATGGTGTTCCCCCTCGGTATGTACACGGTGGCGTCCTTCAGCCTGGGACAGACCCCTGGCCTCGGCTTCATGGTCGCCGTCGCCAGGGTGTGGGTCTGGGTCGGCGTCGCGGCCTGGGTGGTCGTGCTGTCCCTGATGGGCGTAGCGCTGCTCCGCGCGCTCGTCGAGCATCGGCGTCTCGGAACCTCCCCATGACCCAACACAGCGTGCCGTCGTCCCCGTCATCTCGCGCCTTGAAAGAAGGTGATCGGTCATGACCGAAGAACGCCCGCCCCTGCCCCCTTTCACCAGGGAGACGGCACTCGAAAAGGTGCAGAGCGCCGAGGACGCCTGGAACAGTCGTGACCCCGAGCGTGTCGCCCTCGCCTACAGCGAGGACTCGGTCTGGCGCAACCGTGACAGCTTCGTCACCGGCAGGGCAGCAATCGTCGAGCTCCTCCGTCAGAAGTGGGCACGCGAGCTCGACTATGCGCTGCGCAAGGACCTGTGGGCCTTCGAAGGCAACCGGATCGCGGTGCGCTTCCAGTACGAGAGCCACGACACGAGCGGGCAGTGGTGGCGGAGCTACGGCAACGAGCTGTGGGAGTTCGACGAGCACGGGCTCATGCGCCGGCGCGAGGCGAGCATCAACGACGTCCGCATCGAGGAGTCCGAGCGCCGCATCTTCGGGCCCCGGCTGCCCGAGGAGCGTGGGAGGGACAACCCGCTGCGCTGACGGTCCAGGCTTGCGCTACTTGCGCTCGTCGAACGCGGGGCGGAGCATCGACGGCCGCCGGGCCTCAGGTGACGATGGTGACACAGCAGCGCCCGGGCTGGGGATCGAGCCGGGCAGTCTCAGGAGGGAGCCCTGCCTCCTCGGCGACGCCGGAGAGCAGGTCGTGGTTCATGTGACAGACGAGCTCTCGGTGCTCTTCCGCCAAGGCGTGGAATGGGCAGTTGGCCATCGTGATGACACCTCCCGACACTCGAGGCTCATAGCCGTGGCGGACGAGCAAGTCGACCAGACGCGCGAGGAGCAGCCGGCGTGCGTCGCCGGCTTCCACCTCGTTCGTCGTCGATCGGAGTCCGCGGGCGATGTCGTGGCCGTGCGCCCGGGCAACGTCGGCGAGCAGGTCTTCGATGTCGAGGTCGCCGGCACCCTCGCCAGCCCGCTCGACAGCTTGGGCGAGGAGCTCGGCAGCCAGCTGGTAGTGGCGCTCGGGCACGCTGACGGTGAGCTCCCCTGGTGCGCGGCGGTACCACTTGGCCGGTCGGCCCGCACCCGGGCCTCCGCGCCCCGGGGGGCGGCGGTAGCGGACCTCGAGCAGGCCGGCATCCACCAGTTTGTCGAGGTGGAACACCGCGACCGAGCGCGCCACGCCGAGGGCGGCGGCGACGCCATCGCGGCTCACCTCGCCGTCCCGCGAAGCAGCCACGTGCTCGTAGACACGCCGGCGCAGCGGCTCGTTCAGGACCGCCAACGCAGCCAGCGCGTCGGTCTCGGAGCCGGCCTCGGGCGCCACGAACCCGATTCTAAAACAAGCCTCAATTGACGGAATCGTCGATCTGGCGTCTAAGATAGATCACAATTAGTGTTAGAGAGAGGAGACCTCCGTGGCCATCGCCGAGATCCACCCCCACCAGGGCCGGCACATCCCGCGGCTTCTGCAGGTCCAGTCCGAGAAGTTGTCCGACCCCGCCTACCAGGCCTACCTGGTGCTGCGCACCACCTTCGTGGTGGCACCGATCCTCTTCGGGATCGACAAATTCTTCAACTGGATGACCTTCTGGCCCAAGTACCTCTGGGTCGGCTTCCCCCACTTCCTGAGCGTGAGCTCCCAGAGCTTCATGTACGGCGTCGGCGTCATCGAGATCGTGGCCGGTCTCGGCGTCTTGGTGCTGCCGCGCCTCGCCCCCTACGTCGTGGCAGGATGGCTGGGCGGGATCATCACCAACGAGATCATCTTGAGCATCGCCCGCAACGGCGACGGCGGCCAAGTCTTCTGGGACATCGCGCTTCGCGACCTGGGCCTCATGATCGCGGCCTTCGCTCTCGCCCGTCTTGCGGCCAAGTACGCACCACGGCGTCTGTCTCGTGCCAGTCGGCGCTGACCAATCCCGTCCGTGGTGACGGGCTGAGCTCCTCACCTCCCTTCCTGCACCAGTCGTTGCGGCGGGTCAGCCACCCGGGCCGCAGGTGCCACCAGGACACGAGCACCACGCACGCCTTACCAGGAAGAAAGGACCGCCCAGAGCGTGACGACTCCCGACGATGCCGACCACGAACCCGACCGTCATGCACGCGACCATCGGCTGCACCCCCGAGATCCAGGCATGGTGCCACCGGAACGCCAGCTCGCGACAGCTCACGAGGCCAGGACCTCGTCGAGCGCCCTCGACCCCGCGAATTCGCACCTGGAGCTGTTGCCGCCCTCGACACCTGCCCTGGGAACCAGCGGCCACCTCCACGTGGCGAGGCGCCGTGAGGGATCCCGGGCACCGGCCGATCTGGCACCACCACGCACCGTGGCTGGAGTAAGGCCCGACGAGCTGGCGCGGGCCGAGATCGACCTGCACCGGGCGGCCCGCGCGGTCTCCGAGCTGCTCGACGCGCTGGGCATCGACCGAGAAGGGGACGGGCTCGTCGACACCCCGACCCGTGTCGCGCGCGCGTATGTCGAGCTCCTTTCCCCCGAGCCCTTCGAGGCCACCACCTTCCCCAACGTGGAGGGCTACGACGAGCTGGTCGTGGCCCGCTCGATCCCGTTCTCCTCGCTGTGTGAGCATCACCTCCTGCCGTTCGCGGGCCTCGCCCACGTCGGGTATCTGCCAGGAGATCGGCTTCTCGGTCTGTCCAAGCTGGCGAGGGTGGTGACCCACTTCTCCCGTCGTCTTCAGGTCCAAGAACGGCTCACCACTCAGGTCGCCCAGTGGTTGGACCAGGCCCTTCATCCCAGGGGCGTCGGTGTGGTCCTCGAGGCAGAGCATGCGTGCATGTCGCTGCGCGGGGTTCGTGCCACGGGGTCGAGGACGGTCACCTCGTCGCTCGTCGGGATCGTCCGCGACGACGGGCGGACCCGTTCGGAGTTCTTCTCGCTCGTCGGGTGCCGCCCGTGACTCCCGGCACGTACGCTGGCCCGCGGCGCTTCTCCCACTGGGAGTTCACGGCTGAGGCGCTCGTATCGGCGAAGAAGGCCGTGACCGTCTCGGTGTGCCTGCCCGCCCGCGATGAAGCCACCACGATCGGCTGCATCGTGGCGACCATCAGGGAAGAGCTCGCAGGCAAGATCCGCCTCGTAGACGAGATCCTCGTCGTGGACGACCGCTCCACCGACGCCACGACCTCGGTCGCAGCCGCTGCCGGCGCCACGGTAGTCCCCGTGGCGGTGCCCCCAGGCTCTGTACCCGGGAAGGGTGCGGCGATGGCGACCGCGCTCGCCGAGAGCCGCGGCGATCTCGTGGTCTTCTTGGACGCCGACATCCAGTCCTTCTCGTCACACTTCGTCGTCGGACTGCTCGGACCGTTGCTCTGCGACCGAAGCATCGGCTTCGTGAAGGCCACCTACCGCCGCCCGCTCTCTGGCGTGGCGAGAGAAGGCGGCAGGGTCACCGAGCTCGCGGCCAAGCCTCTCCTGGCACTGCTCCAACCGGATCTCGCCTGCTTCGGGCAACCGCTCGCCGGCGAGATCGCAGCTCGGCGGCCGGTGCTCGACGGGCTGACGTTGCCTTCCGACTATGGGATCGACGTCGCCGCGCTGATCGACGTGGCACGACGCATCGGGCTCGACCACATGGCCGAGGTGGACCTCGGGGAGCGCCGTCACCGCAACCGGCCTCTCTCCGAGCTCGCGCCGCAGGCTCGGTCGGTGCTCCGGGCCATCTTGGCGCGCTCCGGCGTCAACATCGCCTTGCCGGGCACAGAAGACACCACTCGCCTCGACGCGGGGTACCGGGCGATCCAGGTGGACGACCGGGATGGCGTGCCGGTGACGGACGGACGCAAGCTGGGTTGAGGAGGAGGAACCATGTCACAAGCCATGCAGACCTTCGTGATCGTCGGGGCGAGCCTCGCCGGCGCCAAGGCGGCCGAGACCTTGCGAGCCGAAGGTTTCGACGGGAGGGTCGTGCTGATCGGGGACGAGGCACGCCGCCCCTACGAGCGCCCGCCGCTCTCCAAGGAGTACCTGCGAGGAGAAAAGGATTTCGACGCCGCAGCGGTCCATTCTGCCGGGTTCTACGACGAGCACGACATCGAGCTGCGCACCTCCAGCCTGGTCAGCGCCATCGACCCGGCCAAGCACTCCGTCACGCTCTCCTCGGGCGAGGAGGTGGGCTATGACCGGCTGCTGCTCGCCACCGGCGCAACGCCGCGGCGGATCTCGGTCCCGGGCGGCGACCTTCCCGGTGTGCTCTATCTGCGGAGCGTCGAAGACGCTGACGCGCTCCGCCAGGCGATCGGCCCCTCGGCACAGGTGGTGGTGATCGGGGCAGGGTGGATCGGCGCGGAAGTGGCGGCGTCGGCCCGCCAACTCGGCGCCGCCGTCGCGATGGTCGAGCTGGCCGCCGTTCCCTTGGAACGTGTCCTCGGCCCGCAGGTCGGCGCTATCTACCGCGACCTGCACGCAGCACACGGGGTCGACCTGCACCTGGGCGCGGGTATCGAAGCCATTTCCGGATCCGAGAGCGTGGAAGCGGTCCGGCTCTCTGACGGCACGGTCCTACCGGCCAGCGTCGTCGTCGTCGGGGTCGGGGTCACCCCAAGGGTCGAACTGGCCGAGGCCGCCGGACTGACGACCGACAACGGCGTCCTCGTCGACGAGCACCTTCAGACCAGTGCCCCGGAGATCTTCGCCGCGGGCGACGTCGCCAACGCCTACCACCCCCGCTACCGCAGCCGGATCCGCCTCGAGCACTGGTCGGCCGCGCTCAACCAGGGCCCGGTCGCCGCCCGGGCCATGCTCGGCCACGACGTCGTCTACGACCGAACCCCGTACTTCTTCTCCGACCAGTACGAGCTGGGCATGGAGTATCGCGGCTGGGCGCCGACCTTCGACGAGGTCGTCTTCCGCGGCGACCCTGCAAGCGGCGCGTTCCTCTGCTTCTGGCTCCGCAGCGGAAAGGTAGCCGCGGCGATGAACGCCAATGTCTGGGACGCAGGCGACGACATCGAGGCGCTGCTCCAAGCCGACCGGCCGGTCGATGCGTCGCGCCTGGCCGACCCCGGCATCGACCTCGCCGGGCTGGCCGAGCCGCCGAGTACGTGACGATGACGCCGGCCGTCTTCTCAATCCTGGGCGGTCGGCCCTGAACCGGGGCCGCCTGGGCAAGCCGAGCACGGCCGATGCGGCCCCGCTCCACCCGGGTGGGCCTGAACCGGCGCCGTTCGATCTCGCTCTCCAGGACGCGTGTGGGCTCTCCGGTGCCGGCCAGCTCCGCGCCCCGGCGATGGCCCCCCTGACGTCCACCTGGCGCGGCTCGAGATGGCGGCGCACCGCGTCGGAGAGCAGACCCGCTAGTCGTGCGTACGCGCCCGGAGTGCCCCAGCGCCCCCTGAATGATCGCTTATCCGTTCCGCAGCATCCCGCCATCGGTTGCCCGGCTTCGCTTCGCTCGGCGGGCTCAACCCGCCCGCGGCCCGGGTCATCAGCCATGGCGCTGCTCGCGCCACGGGCGATGCCACCTGGAACCCGCAGGCCGCCAGATGCGCGTCGTGCTCGACTCGTATTGCTTCACCTTGGCAAGGACCGTCGGGCCGATCTCCCCGGAACCCCAGAAGTGCAATTGGTACCAGCAGGACCCGAAGCACACGTCCACCTGACCAAGGTAGAGGTGCTGGCTGGATGACCGGGCGCCCAGCCGCCGCAGTGCGGCGGTGCCGTCGCGCACGTCGAGCCAGATGCGGGTCCCGTCGCCGAACTCGATGACCTCGTCCCCGAGCATGCCGGTCCTCACCGAGGAAACGGGAACTCGTCGGCTCGCCAGAGCTGAGAGCCCTGCGGTCACCTGGCGCTTGCGCTCCGCACGGGTCGTGCGGACCACTGCCCGCAATAGGCGTCGCAGCTCGCGACGGTCGGCGCGCAACGGCATCGCCTTGGAGAAGCGAATCCGCGGCGACGAAGACCTCCACCAGCAACGGCGGTGAACGAGGGGTCGTTCGGCCATCGTCTACATCCATCGGGCCTTGGCGCCGATCGCCTCGACGAGCTCCCAGTCGGCGCTGGATGTCCTGGCCCTTTGCCGCTGCAGCGACTTGGTGAGCGTTTTCTCGGGCATAGTGTCGACGGTGTCAGGGGTCACCAGGTTGGCGTTCAAGCGCTCGCAGGTACGCCTCGGCCGCACGGAGGTACTGCGCGTCGGAGAGCAACAACGTCACTTCGACCCCGATGCCGGCGCTGACCGTCTCGTCCATCGCCGAACCCGTAGAGGATGTGGCCCGTCACGAGGTGCCTGTGCTCCCTCGGTCGTCAGGACGAAGCCCAGCGCTCTTCGTCGAGGGCGCGCTTGACCTCAGGGTAGGCCGCGCTCATGCAACACGGGCACGACTCGTACCAGCGGCGCATACCCTCGTCGATCTTCGGGTGCTCGTGGCCCGATGGGGCCGATCCTGGTGTCCCGTCTCGTGTCATGGGATCTCCTTCGAGCTTCCGGCCGCCTCGCGCGGTATGCCTCTGACGCCGACTAGTTTAGCCAGTGTTCACTAGAACAAGGAGATCGATCCTCTCCGTGCCCGCTTCTTTCTCACGCGAGGAGCGGGTCCACGGCATCGATGTCGATGTCGAGGTCGCCCACCGCTTTTGCCACCACACCGGAGTCGAGCTCCCCCGAGCGTGCGAGAGCACCGAGGACGGCGAGGACGACGTGGGCGGCGTCGACCTCGAAGTGCCGGCGCAGCGCCGCTCGGGTGTCGGAGAGGCCGAAGCCGTCCGTGCCGAGCACCACATAGGGGGCGGGCACCCAACGGGCCACCTGGTCGGGGACGAGGCTCGTGAAGTCGGTGACGGCGACCACGGGCACGGGGCCGGCGAGCGCCCTCGTCACGTAGGGGGTGCGTGCCGGTCCGACGGGGTGGAGCCGGTTCCACCGCTCGGCCGCCAGGGCATCCTCGCGCAGCGCCTTGTAGCTCGTCGCGCTCCACACCTCGGCAGCCACCCCGTAGCGCTCCGCGAGGAGCTGCTGGGCGTCGAGCGCGGTCAACAGCGCCGGACCGCTGCCGAGGATGCGCGCCCGGAGACCATCGGTCTCGGGCGCGGTCGCGTACCGGTAGAGACCGGCGACGACGCCCTCCTCCACCCCATCGGGCATGGCCGGCATGGGGTAGCTCTCGTTGTAGAGGGTGAGGTAGTAGAAGACGTCCTCTGGGTCGGGGCCGTACATGGCGGCCATCCCCGCTCGCACGATCACCGCCACTTCGTAGGCGAACGCCGGGTCGTAGGCTCGGCACGACGGGTGCGCCGACGCGTAGAGCAAGCTCTGGCCGTCGCAGTGCTGGAGGCCTTCGCCCTGGAGGGTCGTTCTCCCCGCCGTGGCGGCCAGCACGAATCCCCGGCCACGGGCGTCCCCGAACGCCCACAGCAGATCGGCGGCCCGGTGGAAACCGAACATCGAGTAGTGGACGAAGAACGGCACGGTTGCCTCGCCGAGCGTGGCGTACGAGGTGCCCGCCGCGAGCGTCGAGGCCATGGCACCGGCCTCGGTGATCCCCTCCTCGAGGATCTGGCCGTCTGCGGCTTCGTGGTAGGAGAGCAGCAGGCCAGCGTCGACCGGTTCGTAGCGCTGGCCGCCAGCGTGGTAGATGCCGACCTCTCGGAACAGGCCGTCGATCCCGAAGGTCCGCGCTTCGTCGGGCACGATCGGCACCACCCGCCGGCCGAGGTGTGGATCGCGAAGGAGCGCCCGGAGCAGCCGGGTGAACGCGCCCGTCGTCGACGCCGCCACCTTGGAGCCCGTGCCTGCCAACAGCTCTCCGTAGACCTTGTCCGCGGGCGGAGCGAGCGTTCCCTTGGTCGACCGGCGGGCCGGGAGCGGCCCGCCAAGCGCCCGACGGCGCTCGGCGAGGTAGCGGTACTCCTCGGAGTCGAAGCCCGGATGGGCATAGGGTGGAAGATCCTCGGCGAGGGCTCGATCGGAGATCGGCAACTCCAGGCGGTCCCGGAACGTCCGCAGCTCGGCCTCGGTCAGCTTCTTGATCTGGTGGGTGGCGTTGCGAGCCTCGACGTCAGGGCCGAGAGCCCAGCCCTTCACGGTCTTCGCCAGTACGACGGTGGGTCCGGCGGTATGCTCGACCGCAGCACGGTATGCGGCGTAGACCTTCACCGGGTCGTGACCACCACGGCGCAGCCGTCGCAGATCGTCGTCGGAGAGGTGGGCGACGAGAGCCGCCAGGCGCGGGTCAGGTCCGAAGAAGTGCTCGCGGACATAGGCCCCGCTCTCCACCCGGTACTTCTGGTACTCGCCGTCCAAGGTGGTGTTCATCTTTTCGAGAAGCACTCCGTCGACGTCGGCGGCGAGGAGCGGATCCCACTCGCGGGCCCAGACCACCTTCACCACGTTCCAGCCGGCTCCGGCGAAGAGGCCCTCCATTTCCTGGATGACCTTGCCGTTGCCCCGGACCGGCCCGTCGAGACGCTGAAGGTTGCAGTTGACCACGAACACCAGGTTCGCCAGCTTCTCCCTGCCCGCCACGGCCACAGCCGCCAGCGACTCGGGCTCGTCCATCTCGCCGTCGCCGACGAAGCACCACACCCGCGACCCCGAGAGGTCGGCGATGCCCCGGTCGGTCAGGTAGCGGTTGAAGCGTGCCTGGTAGGCGGCCATCAGCGGCCCCAGCCCCATCGACACCGTCGGGAACTGCCAGAAGTCGCTGCGGCGGGGATGGGGGTAGCTCGGCAGGCCACCGCCCACCTCCCGGCGGAACCCGTCGAGATCCGCGTCGCCGAGACGCCCCTCGAGATAGGCGCGCGCGTAGATCCCCGGGGCGGCGTGTCCCTGGAAGTACAC
>JAJYXS010000080.1:4488-9169 GCA_021801615.1 Actinomycetes bacterium | reverse complement strand
CAGGCCGCATGCTCGGATCACCGCACGCCGATAACGTGCCGACGTGCGCTCCAAGAGCAGGCCTGACGCGTCCGTCCAGCCGCGCAGCGTCGGCATCGTCGGCGCCGGGCAGCTCGCCCGCATGCTGTGCGAGGCGGCGAGCACGCTCGGCATCCGGACCGTCGTGCTCGCTTCGGCGAGCGACGACGCGGCCGTGCCTGCAGCGAGCGACGTACTGGTCGGCCCGGCGACCGACCCGAGCGCGCTGCGTGCCCTCGCTGCGCGCTGCGACGTGGTCACCTTCGACCACGAGCAGGTCGACCTCGACGTGGTGAGCGAGCTCGAACGCGAGGGGATCGTGCTGCGTCCGGGAGTCGAGACGCTGCGCGTCGCGGTCGACAAGGCGGAGATGCGCACGCGCCTCGCTGCAGCGGGGCTGCCCGTCCCGGCCTACGAGGTGCTTCGAGTCGCCGACCTGCCCACGCGCGGGGCGTCCGAGCTCGCCGCGGCGATCGGCACGTTCGCCGCTGTGCATGGATGGCCCGCCGTGGTGAAGGCCACGCGCGGCGGCTACGACGGCAAGGGCGTCTGGCGGGTGGACGGGGAGGCGGCGGCCCGTGCGCTGTGCGACGACACGGCGCGCGGGTCGAGCCCCCTTCTCGTCGAGGCGCACGTCGACATCGACATCGAGCTCGCGGTGGCCGTCGTCCGGGGGATCGACGGCTCGTCCCTCGCCTGGCCGGCCGTGGAGACCGTGCAGGTCGACGGCGTCTGCCGCGAGGTGCGCTACCCCGGACGCCTGGACACGGACCTCGCACGGCGCGCGGCGGCGATCGCACGCGAGGTCGCGGCCGTCGTCGATGCGACCGGCGTGCTCGCGGTGGAGCTGTTCGCGTCCGGCGAACGGCTGCTCGTGAACGAGATCGCCGCACGACCGCACAATTCGGCGCACTGGACGATCGAAGGCGCGACGACCTCTCAGTTCGAGAACCACCTTCGTGCGGTGCTCGGCCTGCCCCTCGGCGACACCGCTCCCGCCGCAGCCCACGTGGCGAGCGTGAACGTCCTCGGCGCGCCGTCGAGAGCGCCGTCGACGCTTGCAGGAGGTTCCTGCGACCCCATGTCGGCGGCGCTCGCGGTGCGAGGAGCGCACGTCCATCTGTATGGCAAGACCCCGCGGCCGGGACGCAAACTGGGACACGTGACCGTCTGCGGAGACGATCCCGAAGACGTCCGGGCACGCGCGTGGGCGGCCGCGCAGGCCCTCGGTGCACCGTCCCCGGCCCCGGTTCTGCCAGGCGCGCCGTGACGGCGGCAGAGCCCCCCGAGCGCCTCGGCCCCGGTGCGCAGGGCGCACCGGTCGTCGCAGTCGTCATGGGGAGCACCTCGGACCTCGCGGTCCTGCGCGGGGCCGTCGAGGTGCTCGACCGCTTCGGCGTACCCCGCGAGGTCCGCGTCCTCTCGGCGCACCGCACCCCCGGCGACATGCTCGCATTCGGCGAGCAGGCAGCCGCTCGGGGACTGAAGGTCATCGTCGCCGGCGCAGGCGGCGCAGCCCACCTCCCGGGGATGCTCGCCGCGACGACCTCCCTCCCGGTCGTGGGCGTGCCGGTGGCCCTGGCGAACCTCTCGGGACTCGACTCGTTGCTCTCGATCGTCCAGATGCCCCGAGGAGTCCCGGTCGCGACGGTCGCGGTGAACGGGGCGGAGAACGCGGCGCTGCTCGCCCTGCGGGTCCTCGCCACCTCCGACCCATCGCTCTCGGCGGCGCTCGACTCCTACCGGCTCGAGCTCGCGCAGGGCGCGCGAGCCCAGGACGCCCGCTTGACGGACGGCTGCGTCACGAACGACGGCGGGCGTCGGCCCGACGTGGTGCCGTGACCGCGTCGGTCGCGGAACGGCTCGGCTTCGACCGAGACGCACGGCTCGTCATCGTGAACGCCGACGACCTCGGGCTGTGCCACGCGGCGAACGTCGGCGTCTACGAGTGCCTCAGGACCGGCACGGTGACGAGCGCCACGCTCATGGTCCCCTGCCCGTGGGCGCGCGACGCTGCAGCTCGCTACCGGGGCGAGGACGTCGGCGTCCACCTAACCGTGAACGCCGAGTGGGAGCGGTACCGCTGGGGGCCGATCACCCACTCCCCCTCTCTCCTGGATGGCGACGGAGGATTCCCACGCACGATCGAAGACTTCTGGGACCACGCCGACGTCGACGAGGTCCGCCGGGAGTGCCGTGCGCAGGTCGAGCGCGCGATCCTGTGGGGCTTCGACGTGAGCCACCTGGACGCGCACATGGACACCCTGCTCCTTCGCCCCGAGTTCTTCGACGTCTACCTCGAGCTCGCCGTCGACTTCCGCCTCCCGGTGCGCATCGCCGGCGGGTCCCACCCTGCCCGGCTCGGGTTCCCCGCGAGCGAGGTCGCAGAGGATGCAGGGGTGGTCTTCGTCGATCGCGTCCTTGCGGCCCGCCGGCTCGGCGCGTCGACCCTTCTCGAGGAACGCCTCGCGGCGCTCGAACCGGGCGTGACCGAGCTGCGCCTCCATCCCGCGATCGACACCCCGGAGCTCCGGGCGCTCGCCGGGGACTGGGAGGCGCGCGTGGACGACCACCGGCTCGTCTGCGGCGACGGCTCGCTCGCGAAGGCGCTGAAGGACGCAGGCGTGACGCTCGTCGGGTACCGGGCGCTGCGCGACCTCGTGCGGTTCGCGTGACGCGCCTACCTCGGCGCAGGCCCGCGAATCGGCTCGGGCCTCGAGATCGGCACAGGCCCGCGAATCGGCGCAGGTCCGGAGCTCAGCGCAGGCCCGCGAACAGGTCGCGCTCTGGGACCATCCCTCCCGAGGCGTCCATCGAGAGGGCGTCGCCTGCCGGTCCGATCCGGCTGCGTGCAAGGAAGTAGTCGTCGAAGGGATAGATCGTGCGCAGCACCTCGGGCGGGAGCCCGAACCAGAACGGGGAGCTCGGGTCCACCTGCGTGGCATGCGCGCGCAGCGCGTCGCTGCGCACCTCGGCGAAACCGCTCGTGTCGATCGACGTCGTGATCGGCTCGTCTCGCTTCATCCGTTCGAGCCGCTCGTCGTCGAGGGGGGACTCGAGCCCGAGCTCGAGGAACTTCTCGTGCATCTCGCGCATGCGCCGCCGCGGCCAGATCGTGTAGTAGAGCTTGGACGGCGCCCACGCAGGCCCGGCCTCCGGGTAGCGCTCGGGATCCGCCGCGGCGTCGAAGGCGGCCATCGAGATCTCGTGCACGCGCACGTGGTCGGGGTGCGGGTACTCGCGCTGATCCTCGGGATAGGTCACGAGCACCTGCGGCCTCTCCCGCCGGATCACCGCGACGAGGCGCCCTACCGCCTCCTCCAACGGGGCGTTCGCGAAGGCGTCCGGCCGCGAATTCGCGTCCGTGCCAGGCATCCCAGAGTCCCGGTAGCCGAGCAGGACGACTTCGTCGTAGCCGATGATCTTCGCTGCCGCCTCGAGCTCTCGCCGGCGGATCTCGGCGAGGTGCTCGCGCACCTCCGGCTCGTCCATCGCAGGGTTCAGCACGTCGCCCTCCTCGCCGCCGGTGCAGCACACGAGCACGGTGCGCACCCCTTCGGCGTGGTAACGGGCGACGGTTCCCGCCCCCTTCGACGACTCGTCGTCGGGATGCGCGTGCACGGTCAGCAGGCACAATCGATCGGACACGGCACGTGAGGCTACCGGCGGGGGCCGCCCTAGTCGGCGGCGGAAGGCCCAGGCCGTCGACGGAAGGCCCAGGCCGGCGGCGGAAGGCCCAGGCCGTCGACGGAAGGCCCAGGCCGGCGGCGGACCGTGGTGCGCCGGAGACCGCGGGGCTTTATGCTCGGTGCGTGCGCCGGCGGAGGCCGGCGAGCAGCCCACAGGAGGGCAGAAGCGTGCCAGGCGTGTGGCAGCGGACCAAGAACATCTTCCAAGCCAAGGCCAACAAGGTCCTCGACAGGGCAGAGGATCCTCGCGAGACCCTCGACCTCTCCTACGAGAAGCAGCTCGACAGCCTCCAGAAGGTGCGTCGAAGCGTGGCGGACGTCGCGACGGCCCGCAAGCGGATCGAGCTGCAGGCTGCCCAGCTGCAGAAGCAGGCCGACAAGCTCCAGGAGCAAGCCAAGGCGGCGCTCTCCATCGGCAACGAGGACCTCGCCAGGGAGGCGCTGTCACGCCGTGCGGCGATCGGCGAGCAGCTCACCGACCTGAAGGCGCAGCACGAGCAGGTCGCGCAACAAGAAGAGAGCCTGATCGCCACCTCCCAGCGGCTGCAGTCCCAGATCGAGCAGTTCCGCACCAAGAAGGAGACCCTGAAGGCCAGCTACACGGCCGCAGAAGCGCAGACCAAGATCGGCGAGGCGGTGAGCGGCATCTCGACGTCGATGGGCGACGCGGGCGCTGCCATGCAGCGCGCCCAGGACAAGATCGCGTCGATGCAGGCGCGCGCCGGTGCGATGGACGAGCTGCTCGCGTCCGGCGCACTGACCGACCTCACCACCCCGGTGACAGACATCCAGGCAGAGCTGGACAAGGCGCAAGCCGGGAACCAGGTCGACCGGGAGATCGCGGCGCTCAAGGCGCAGCTCGCATCGAGCGGACCCGCCGGAGCTCTGCCCACTGCCGAAGCCGCGTCGCAGCCCCCGCCGGTCATCGACGCCGTCGTGGAGCCCGAGACCGCGCAGGGTGCGGCTGCTCCGGC
>JAJYXS010000080.1:0-4478 GCA_021801615.1 Actinomycetes bacterium | reverse complement strand
CGTCGTCGGCGCCCCTGAGGGTGCGGCTGCCCCCACCGTCGCCGGCGCCCCTGAGGGTGCGGCTGCAGTGGGGGGTGACGTCGCAAGCGCTGCCGGACCCGGCACAATTGACGGGCAGGCAACGGCAGAACCGACAACGGCCCAACCGACAACGGCCGAAGCGGCAACGACCGACGACGTGAGCACTGGAGGCACCGAGCAATGACCAGGGCAGGACGGATCCCCGCAGATCGGGGGCTCACGATCCGTATGTTCCTGACGGGGCTCTTCCTCGTCATCCTCTATGGGATCTTCGGCGCGATCCTGTGGGAGGTCTTCAAGAGCTTCGTCGTCTTGTTCGTCGTCATCTTCGGCCTGCTCTTCCTGCAGTACTGGTTCTCCGACAAGATCGCCCTGTGGGGTATGCACGCGCGGATCGTCACGCCCGAGCAAGCGCCCCAACTGCACGGCGCGGTCGACCGGCTCTGCGCGCTGGCGAACATGCCCAAGCCCAAGGTGGCGATCGCCGACACCGACATGCCAAACGCCTTCGCCACGGGCCGCAACCCGAAGGCTGCGGTCGTCTGCGCGACGTCCGGCCTCCTGCGCCGGCTCGACGAGCCCGAGCTCGAAGCGGTGCTCGCGCACGAGCTGTCCCATGTGGCGCACCGCGACGTCGCGATCATGACGATCGCTGCCTCCCTCGGCGTGCTCGCGGGCCTCATGACGCGCATGATGCTGTTCTCGGCGATCCTGGGAGGCGGAGGACGCGGGGGAAGCCGCAACCAGGGCGCCGGCCAGATCGTGCTGCTCGAGATGGGCATCATGCTCGTGTCGATCGTCGTCTATGCGATCAGCTACCTGCTCACGATGGCGCTCTCGCGCTACCGGGAGCTCGCCGCGGACCGGTCGGGCGCGATCTTGATCGGCAGGCCGTCACTGCTCGCCTCCGCCTTGGTGAAGGTGTCGGGCGACATCGCTCGAATCCCGACGCGCGACCTTCGCAAGGCCGAAGCCTTCAACGCGTTCTTCTTCGCCCCGGCGATGACGACCAGGCCGGGACAGCCAGGCCAGGGCAACGGCTTCTCGCTCAGCACGTTGTTCTCCACGCACCCGACGCTCCAGCGCCGCCTCGCCCAGCTCTCCCAGCTCGAGGCGCAGCTGAGCCAGCCTCGCTGAGACCCGCGGGCAGCGCCCAGTTCCCGTGGGTCTCCTCGACACCCTCTTGGGCCGCACGAAGCCCGTGCGCCCCAACCTTGACGCGCTCTTCGCCCTGCCCTCCGCCGCGGTGACCCTCCAGAGCTCGGCCGGCCTCGTGCTCTCGGGCAGGGCGGGGATCTGCTGGATGCCTCCGGCCGGTCAATCCGCTGCCGACGTGCAGCGCGAGATCTCCCAGCTCCTCGACATCCCCGACGACCCCACGGAGGTGGGCCAGGCGACGGCCGAAGGAGCCACTGCGGACGCAGGAAGCGCAGCGCTCGCCGCAGCTGCCACGCCGGGCGAGCCTGCCACTCCTGCCACTCCTGTCACTCCTGCCACTCCTGCCACTCCAGGCGCGCCCGGCAGCACCAGGAGAGCGGGCCTGCTCACCCAAGCCGAGGACGCGTACGGCTACAGGTGGCTCCTGCTCGACGACGACGACGTCGAGGACCTGGTCAACCGGGTGCACCTCGTGAACTCCCTCCTGGTCGAGAACGGTTGGGGCCCCCAGCTCCTGTGCTCGGTGTTCGGCGTCGTTCCCGGACCCGACGCCGACAGCTCGGCACGACCCTTCTACCTCGTCTACCTCTTCAAGCGCGGCACCTTCTACCCCTTCGCCCCGGTCGGCAAGGAGCGCCGCGACAACGAGCTCGAGCTGCGGGTCCGCTCGCTCCTGGGCTCGGACCTGCCGGTCGAAGCCGACCTCTCCCGGTGGTTCCCGCTGTGGGACCTCCCTGTTCGCTGACTTCTCGACGCGCCACCTTGGTCGGGCCCTGCGTGGACGGCGAGCCCTGCGGACGCCACATCCCGCTCGACGGCGCGGTGAACTTCCGCGACCTCGGCGGCTACCGGACCGTCGAGGGGCGGACGATCCGCTGGAGGTCGCTGTTCCGCGCGGACAACCTCTCTCGCCTGAGCCGGCCGGACCGGGCGGTCGTACGCAGCCTCGGGATCGCCACGGTGATCGACCTTCGGTCGCGCGCCGAGGTCGATCTCGAGCGGTTCCCTGTCGACGAGATCCCCGTCTGCTTCCATCACCTCCCGCTCACCGCCGACCTGCCGCCGTTCGACGAGTTCCGCAGCGGTCCCCAGTGGTTCGCCGGCCATTACCTCGACATCGCGCGCCAGGCGGGCGACCGGATCGCGCAGGCGGTCGCCATCGTCGCCCAGCGCCAATCGCATCCTGTCGTCGTCCACTGCGCCGCCGGGAAGGACCGGACCGGAGTCCTCGTGGCGGTGCTCCTCGCGCTGCTCGGCGTCCCCGACGAGACCATCGCCGAGGACTACGCGCGCAGCGCCGACGCGATGGACGCGCTCTTGACCCGGCTCCTCGAGCGGCTCCCCGACCAAGAGCAGGTGATCCGAACCGTGGCCGCCACGATGTTCTCCGCGACACCGGCCAACATCGGCGCTCTGCTCGAGGGGATCCGCGCCGAGCACGGCTCGGTGGAAGGGTACGCGGCGGCGCACGGCGCAGGGAGCGAGGTCGTGGCCGCCCTGCGCGAGGGGCTCCTCGAGTAGCCGGGAAGCGCACCGACCCCGGGGCGGGCACCCCACCCCCGGTGGACGTGCGCGGACGGGCACCCAGGTCGAGCAGGCAACGGCCCGACGGCGGCCGGACCTTCAGCCTTCGTCGTCCAGCGCGTCGATCTGGGCCGCCAGCGCGAGGTCCATCTCGGTGAGCCCCCCAGCAGAGTGGGTCGATAGGCGCAGGACCACGTTCCTCCAACGGATGTCCACGTCCGGGTGGTGGTTGGCCGCCGCCGCGAGCGCGCCGACACGGTTCACGTAGTCGAGCGCGCCCCCGAAGTCCCCGCGGTCCACCTCCTTTACGAGCACGCTGCCGTCGCGGCGCCAACGCAGGCCGCGTCGGTCGATCTCGGCGTCCACCTCGGCCGGCGCCAGCACCGCGCTCACGGATGCGTCATCTCCTCGGGCCGTACCGCCTCGTCGAACTGCTCGCCGGTGAGGTACCCGAGCGCGATCGCCGCCTCTCGAAGCGAGATGCCCTCCTTGTACGCCTTCTTCGCGACGTCGGCCGCCTTGTCGTAGCCGATCACGGGGTTCAGCGCGGTGACGAGCATGAGCGACCTCTCGAGGTGGCGCGCGATCTGCGCCTCGTCCGGCTCCACCCCCTCGACGGCGAACTGCCTGAACGAGGCGCACGCGCCGTCGAGGAGCTCGATGGAGTGGAGGACGTTGTAGGCGATGAGGGGCTTGTTCACGTTCAGCTCGAAGTTGCCGCGAGCCCCGGCGATCGCCACCGCGGTGTCGTTCCCGATGACCTGGATCGACACCATGATCATCGCCTCGGACTGGGTCGGGTTCACCTTGCCGGGCATGATCGAGGACCCCGGCTCGTTGGCGGGGAGCACCAGCTCCCCGAGCCCGCTGCGTGGCCCGGAGCCCAGCCAGCGCAGGTCGTCGGCGATCTTGTTCAGCGAACCTGCGAGCACGCGCAGCGCGCTGCTCGCCCAGACGACCGCGTCGTGGGCGGCGAGCGCGGCAAACTTGTTGGGCGCCGTGACGAACGGGAGCCCGGTCAGCTCCGCGATCTTCGCGGCGACACGCGCGCCGAACTCCGGGTGGGTGTTGAGCCCGGTGCCCACCGCGGTCCCGCCGGCCGCGAGCTCGTAGAGGCCTGGAAGCGTCTGCTCGACGCGCGCCAGATCTGCGTCCAGCTGGGAGACGTAGCCGGAGAACTCCTGGCCGAGGGTGAGGGGAACGGCGTCCATCAGATGCGTGCGGCCGATCTTGGTGATCCCGGCAAAGGCTTTCGCCTTGTCGTCCAGCGCGTCGCGCAACGCTCGCACCGTCGGCACGAGGCGGTGCACGAGCTCCTCGGCGATCGCGATGTGCATCGCGGTCGGGAACGTGTCGTTGGACGACTGCGACATGTTCACGTGGTCGTTCGGATGAACCGGCCACTTGGACCCGAGCACGCCTCCGTCGAGCTCGATCGCGCGGTTCGCGATCACCTCGTTGGCGTTCATGTTGGTCTGGGTCCCGCTGCCCGTCTGCCAGACGCGCAGCGGGAACTCCTCGTCGAGCTTCCCGTCGCGGACCTCCCGGGCTGCGGCCGCGATCAGCTCGGCCCGGTGCGCGTCGAGCTTCCCGAGGTCGGCATTGACCAGCGCGGCAGCCTCCTTCAGGATCCCGATCGCCCGGATCAACGGGCGGGGCATCACGTCGCGCCCGATGGCGAAGTGCTGGAGAGACCGTTCGGTCTGCGCGCCCCAGTACCGGTCCCCGGGCACCTCGATCTCCCCCATGCTGTCGCTCTCGATCCGAGTGCCGCT
>JAJYXS010000004.1 GCA_021801615.1 Actinomycetes bacterium | reverse complement strand
ACGTCTCCCCGCTCGGCGCCGGAGCGCTCGCTGGCTCCTCGCTGCCGCTCGATCCCGACTTCGTCGCCGAGCAGCTCGGGTTCTCCGCGCGCTTCGAGAACTCGCTCGACGCGGTGAGCGACCGGGACTTCGCCGCCGAGGCGCTGTTCGTCCTCGCGCTCCTCGGCGTCCACCTGTCGCGCATGGGCGAGGAGATCGTCTTGTGGTCGAGCGAGGAGTGGGGCTTCTGCACGCTCGACGACGCCTACGCGACCGGCAGCTCGATGCTGCCCCAGAAGAAGAACCCCGACGTGGCGGAGCTCGCCCGGGGAAAGTCCGGCAGGCTCATCGGCCACCTGGCCGGCATGCTCGCGACCTTGAAGGCCCTGCCGCTCGCCTACAACCGCGACCTGCAGGAGGACAAGGAGCCGCTGTTCGACGCGAGCGTGCAGGTCCGTGCGGTGCTCGGCGCGTTGACGGGCCTGTACGCGACGGCCGAGTGGCACGTCGAGCGGATGCAGGCGGCGGCCGACGCCCCGACGTCCGCCGCGGTCGACCTCGCCGAGCTCCTCGTCTCGAGGGGCATGCCCTTCCGCAGGGCGCACGCGCTGGTGGCCGGCCTCGTGAAGCAGTCGGTCGCACGCCACGTCCCCCTCGTCGAGCTCGTCCAGGCCCACCCGGACCTGGGCGACGAGGGCGCAGCGCTGCTCGGGCCCGGCGTCTCGGTCGCCCGGCGGACCACCCCAGGCGGCGCAGGTCCCCTCCCCGTCGCCGAGCAGAAGGAGCGGTTCGCGCGCCGGCTCGACGTGGACCGCTCGCGGCTCGCGATCCACATCCAGACGCTGCGGGCGGCGCCGGTCCCGGACTCAGCACCCGCGCCCCCGCGCACCGTGGGGTCCTCGCACGCCCCGGAGCACGGGGCCGCCCCGGCGCCCGCGCCTTCGCACTCCCCGGAGCACGGGTCCGTCCGGGACGAGGATCCCGAGCGCGGCGCCTGAGCCGTGGCGCGCCGGCGCGCGGTCCTTCGAGGGGCGCTCAGGGCGGACCCGCTCGAGGTCGCGCCGTACCTCCTCGGCAAGCTCTTGGTCCACGGACGTCTTGCGGCGCGGATCGTCGAGGTCGAGGCGTACCGCGGCGAGGCCGACCCGGCGTCCCACGCCTACCGCGGCCGCACCGCGCGCAACGCCACCATGTTCGGCCGCGCGGGGCTGCTCTACGTGTACTTCTCCTACGGCATGCACTGGTGCGCGAACGTGGTCTGCGGCGACGAGGGCGTCGCAGGTGCTGTGCTGCTGCGTGCCCTCGAGCCGGTGAGCGGCATCGAGGAGATGGCCGCCGCCCGGGCCGCGCGCCGCAGGAGCGACACCCCGCCCGCGCTGCGCGACCTGTGCAGGGGCCCTGCCAACCTCACGGCGGCGCTCGGGATCACCAGGACCCACGACGGCGCGGACCTGCTCTCGCCCGCGTCGGCGGTCCGGCTGCTCGACGACGCCACGCCGCCGCCGGCGGGCGCGGCGCTCGCCCGGGGCCCGCGCGTCGGGATCACCAGGGCGGTCGAGGCCGACTGGCGGTTCTGGGTGGCCGGGAGCCGCTACGTTTCCTGAGGAGGCTCACAGCACCTCCCGGCACGTGGAGCGGTCACCCCCCAGGTCAGCGCACCTGGTCGAGCGGCGTGTGCACGAGCCCGTGCGCCTCGGCGACCGGCGCGCAGGTGATCGCGCCGTGGACGACGTTCACCCCCTCGGCGAGCGCGGGGTCGCGCCGGACGGCGTCCTGCCAGCCGTGGTTGGCGAGCTCGAGCGTGTAGGGCAGCGTCGCGTTGGCGAGCGCGTAGGTGGAGGTGTGAGGGACCGCGCCGGGCATGTTGGCGACGCAGTAGAAGACCGAGTCGTGGACCATGAAGGTCGGGTTCGAGTGGGTGGTGGGACGCGTGGACTCGAAGCACCCTCCCTGGTCCACCGAGATGTCGACCAGCACCGACCCGGGCCGCATGCGGGCGACCAGGTCGTCGGTGACGAGCTTCGGGGCCCTTGCGCCCACGACGAGCACCGCCCCGATCACGATGTCGGCGTCGAGGCACTGCTCCTCGATCGCATGGGTGCTCGAGGCGACGGTCTCGAGCGCGCCGCGGAAGTGGTGGTCGACCTGGCGCAGCCGCTCGAGGTTCTTGTCGAGGATGTAGACGCTGGCGTGCACCCCGACGGCCAGGGTCGCCGCAGCCATGCCTGCGACCCCCGCGCCGAGGATCACGATCTTCGCGGCCTCGACCCCCGGCACGCCGCACACCAAGGTGCCCCTGCCCCCGCCCGAGCGCATGAGGTGGTGCGAAGCGACGAGTGGCGACATGCGGCCGGCGACCTCGCTCATCGGGGTGAGGAGGGGCAGTGAGTTGTCCGGCAGCCGGACGGTCTCGTAGGCGATCGCCACGTTGCCCGCCGCGACGAGCGCGTCGGTGCACTCGCGGGAGGCCGCCAGGTGCAGATAGGTGAACAGGACCTGGTCGGAACGCAGGCTCAGCCGGTGGTACTCCTCGGCGACGGGCTCTTTGACCTTCAAGACCATGTCCGCGCTGGCCCACACCTCGTCGGCGTCCGGCACGATCTTGGCACCGGTCGCGGCGTACTCCGCGTCGCGGATCGAGGAGCCCTCGCCCGCGCCCTGCTCGACGTGGACGGTGTGGCCCGCAGACGTCAGCTCGCGCACCCCCGCCGGGGTGGTCGCGACCCGGTACTCGTCGGTCTTCACTTCCTTGGGGACACCGATGATCACGGCGGAACGGCTCCTTTGGCGTCCCTGCGGACGCCGCTCGGCGGGTTGGCGGTGTTGGAGGTTGGCGGTCGGGGCGGTCGGGGCGGTGGTCTCCTGTCGGCCCTGGCGGTCGGCGGGGTGCTCTGCCGGGTCAAGCCTCGATGTTGCTCATCACGTGCTTGATGCGCGTGTAGTCCTCGAAGCCGTACATGGACAGGTCCTTGCCGTAGCCCGACTTCTTGAAGCCGCCGTGGGGCATCTCTGCGACCAGCGGAATGTGCGTGTTGATCCAGACGCAGCCGAAGTCGAGCCCCTTGGCCATCCGCATGGCACGGCCGTGGTCCTTGGTCCACACGCTCGAGGCGAGCCCGTAGTCCACGCCGTTCGCCCAGGCGAGCGCCTGGTCCTCGTCGGAGAACTGCTGGACGGAGATGACCGGGCCGAACACCTCCTGCTGGATCATCTCGTCGTCCTGGTGGAGCCCGTCCACGACGGTCGGGGCGAAGAAGTAGCCCGTCGTCCCCACCTGCTGGCCTCCGGTGACCACCTCTGCGTGCGCGGGGAGGCGCTCGAGGAAGCCACGGACGCGGGCGAGCTGGTGCTCGTTGTTGAGCGGTCCGTACAGGCACGACTCGTCGTCCGGCGTGCCCGTGGTCGTGGCCTTCGCCTGCTCGGCGAGCGCGGCGAGCAGGTCGTCGTGGACCCTCGGCCCGGCGAGGACGCGGGTCGCGGCGGTGCAGTCCTGCCCCGCGTTGAAGTAGCCGGCGCCGGCGATGCCCGCGGCGGTCGACTCGACGTCGGCGTCGTCGAACACGATGACCGGCGCCTTGCCGCCGAGCTCGAGGTGGACACGCTTGAGCGTCGCGGCGGCGGAGCCCGCCACCTCCATGCCCGCGCGCACGCTCCCGGTCACCGACACCATGGCCGGGGTCGGGTGCGCGACGAGGGCACGGCCGGTGTCGCGGTCCCCGCAGACGACGTTGATGACGCCGGGCGGGAGGTGCTCGGCCATGATCTCGGCCATGAAGAGCATGGAGGCGGGCGTCGTGTCCGAAGGCTTCAGCACCATCGTGTTGCCGGCGGCGATCGCGGGCGCCCACTTCCAGACCGCCATCATCATCGGGTAGTTCCACGGCGTCACCGCGGCGCAGACCCCGATCGGCTCGCGCCGGATCATCGAGGTGTGGCCGGCCATGTACTCGCCTGCCGACAGGCCGTGGAGCATGCGGGCGGCGCCGGCGAAGAACCGGATCTGGTCGACCATGGGAGGGATCTCTTCGGACAGCGTCAGCCCGATGGGCTTGCCGGTGTTGCGCGACTCCACGCGGACCAGCTCCTCGGCCCGGCTCTCGAGGGCGTCGGCGATCCGGAAGAGGGCCAGGCTCCGCTGGCTCGGAGAACGGTCCCGCCATCCGGGGAAGGCGTCGGCCGCAGCCTTCATGGCCCGGTCGACGTCGGCCGCGCTCGACACCGGTGCCTCGGCGTACGCCTGCCCGGTGCAGGGGTCGATCACCGGGGCCATCGGCCCGTCGGCGTCGACGTGCGTCCCGTTCACGAAGTTCGACAGCCGCTCGAGCGTGCCCGTGTCTCCGTTTGGGGTCATCGGTTCCTCCCTCATCGCGTTGGACCGTCTGGGTCGCGGGTGGGTAGCGCCCGCTCCCGCCCTGGGGGCGCGACCGACCGCGCCGACACGTCAACGATCCCAGATTCTGCGGGCGTTGACAAGCGTGGAGAGCGGTTTACGAGATCTTTTCGGGTTGTGACGACCGAATCACTTGACGAAGCGCCAAAATCTGACAGAATTCGTCGTGCAGCCGAACGTCCGCTCTCGGGCACCCGGCCGCCCGACAACCTGAGGACGTCCGACTTGAGCCTGACACGACCCCACGACGGCGACAGCGCCAGCGCCCCGCTCGGCGGTGCGCGCCCCAGGGGCGGCCGCTCCTCGGGGAGAGGGCGCGTGCGGCTCGCCGGTGACGGCCACGGCCACGGACGCGAGCACGCGGTCACGTCTGAGCGGGCGGGCGCGCAGAGCGGCCACGAGACACCTCCCGGCGCTCGCCGAGCACCCGGGGCTGCGGCAGGCGACGGGGAGCAGCACGGGGCCGTCGCGGCGAGCCAGCCGGGCAGCGGCCCCTCGGGGCTGCTCGACGACGGCAACCGGGCGATCATCGAGTCCCTCCAGAGGGACGGCCGCCTTCCCTACGGGACGATCGCCGAGGAGGTCGGCCTGTCCGAGGCGGCGGTGCGCCGGCGGGTCCAGCGGCTGCGCGAGGCAGGCGTCATGCAGATCGTCGCCGTCACCGACCCGCTGCAGCTGGGCTTCTACCGCCAAGCGATGGTGGGGGTCCGGGTCGAAGGTGACCTTCGCAAGGTCGCCGACAAGCTGTCGGAGCTCGACGAGGTCGACTACGTCGTGATCTGCGCGGGTTCGTTCGACCTGCTCGTGGAAGTCGTCTGCGAGGACGACGACGCCCTGTTCCGCCTGCTCAACGACTCGTTCCGCTCCATCCCGGGCGTGCGGAGCACCGAGTCCTTCGTGTACCTGAAGCTTGCCAAGCAGACCTACTCCTGGGGGACCAGATGACTTCTGAGTACGAGACCCACACCGTCGACTTCGAAGGAGACGCAGGCGACGCGCTGAGCGAGCGCGCGCGGCGGCACCTGTGGATGCACTTCACGCGCCTCGGCGTCTACAGCGACCAGCACGAGGTGCCGGTGATGGTGCGCGGCGAAGGCGCCTACGTCTGGGACCAGCACGGGAAGCGCTACCTGGACGGGCTCGCGGGGCTCTTCGTGAGCCAGCTGGGGCACGGGCGCTACGAGCTGGGTGAGGCAGCGGCCAAGCAGGCGGGAGAGCTCGCCTACTTCCCGCTGTGGACCTACGCGCACCCAAGGGCGATCGAGCTCGCCGACCGGCTCGCGGAGCTCGCGCCCGGCGACCTCAACCGAGTCTTCTTCACCTCTGGGGGCTCGGAGGCCGTCGAGTCGGCGCTGAAGCTCGCCAGGCAGTACTTCAGGATGAAGGGCGAGCCGTGGCGATACAAGGTGATCAGCCGCGACATCGCCTACCACGGGACGACCATGGGAGCCCTCGCGATCACCTCGATCCCGAGCCTCCGGACGCCCTTCGAGCCGCTCATGCCCGGCGCGGTCAAGGTTCCCAACACCAACTTCTACCGGGCACCCGAGCACGCAGACGACATCGAGGCGTTCGGACGCTGGGCCGCGGACGAGATCGAGCGCACGATCGAGCGCGAGGGTCCCGAGACCGTCGCGGCCGTCTACCTCGAGCCGGTCCAGAACGCCGGCGGCTGCTTCCCGCCGCCGCCGGGGTACTTCGAACGCGTCCGCCAGATCTGCGACCGCCACGGCGTCCTGTTCGTGTCCGACGAGGTGATCTGCGCCTTCGGCCGGCTCGGGGAGTACTTCGGGTCGCAGCGCTTCGGCTACGAGCCCGACATCATCACGGTCGCCAAGGGCTTGACCAGCGGGTACGCCCCACTGGGCGCCATGATCGCGAGCGACAGGATCATCGCGCCGTTCCTCGAGGGCAACGCAAGCTTTGCCCACGGCTTCACCTTCGCCGGGCACCCCGTGAGCTGCGCGGTCGCGCTCGCCAACATCGACGTCTTCGAACGCGAGCACATCCTCGAGCACGTGCGGAGCAACCGCGACTACTTCCGGTCGTCGCTCGAGTCGCTCTACGACCTGCCGATCGTCGGGGACGTGCGCGGCGAGGGGTTCTTCTACGGCATCGAGCTCGTGAAGGACAAGGCGACCAAGGAGTCCTTCGACGACGCGGAGAGCGAGCACCTCTTGCGGGGGTTCCTCTCCGGGGCGCTGTTCGAGGCGGGGCTCATCTGCCGGGCGGACGACCGCGGAGACCCGGTGATCCAGCTGTCCCCGCCGCTCATCTGCGGCCACGAGGAGATCGACCTCATGGTGCAGATCCTCCGGGACGTGCTGACCGAGGCGCAGCGGCGGATCTGAGCAGCGGATCCGCAGCGGTGCCGGCGGGCGCCGCGCAGAAGAGCGACCCGAGGAGAGGTTGGCCGATGGACGTTACCGAGCGCGACCGGCGCGGGCTGTCCCTGTGGTGGGACACGCTGCCCGGGGACCTGCGCACGCGCCCGGGCTTGCCGGGCGACCTGGACGTCGACGTCGCGGTCGTCGGCGCCGGCTACTCGGGGCTGTGGACCGCGCGCTACCTCGCGGTCGCGGACCCCGGCTTGCGCATCGCGGTGCTCGAGTCCCAGGTGGCCGGCTTCGGGGCGTCGGGCCGCAACGGCGGATGGTGCTCCGCGCTCTTCGCCGCTTCCGACGCCAAGCTCGCCGCCGAGCACGGCCTGGACGCGGCACGCCGCATGCGCGCGGCGATGCAGGAGACCGTCGATGAAGTGGGGCGCGCGGCCGCAGAGGACGGGATCGACTGCCACTTCGCCAAGGGAGGGACCGTCGTGGCCGCGCGCGGCACGGCACAGGTGACGCGTGCCAAGGAAGAGGTCGCAGAGGCCAGGCGTCTGGGTGGCGGCGAGGCGGACCTGGCGTGGCTCGACGCAGGACCGGCGCGTGCGCGCATCGGCGCGACTCGGGTGCTCGGGGCCACCTACACGCCGCACTGCGCGGCGATCCACCCCGCCCGACTGGCTCGCGGCCTCGCCGACGCGGTCGAGCGCCGCGCGGTGACCATCTTCGAGGGGACCCCGGTCCTCGCGATCCGTCCGGGTGGGCGCGGGGGCAACGGGGCGGCCTTGCGTCGCCGTCCCGAAGCGGTCACCGCGCAGGGCACGGTGCGCGCCGACGTCGTCGTGCGCGCGCTCGAGGCGTGGACCCCCACGCTCCCCGGCGAGCGCAGGACCCTCGCGCCCGTCTATTCGCTCATGATCGCGACCGAGCCGCTCGACGACGCCTTCTGGGAGGAGGCCGGGCTCTCTTGCCGCGAGACCTTCTCGGACCACCGCCACGTCGTCATCTACGGGCAGCGGACCGCCGACGGGCGCCTCGCCTTCGGGGGGCGCGGCGCGCCGTACCACTTCGGCTCGGGGATCCGGCCGGCCTACGACCGGGACGCGAAGGTGCACGAGGAGCTCCGCCGGGTGCTCGTGGACCTGTTCCCCGGCGCGCGCGACGCGGCGGTCACCCATCGCTGGGGCGGCCCGATCGGCATCCCGCGGGACTGGCACTCCTCGGTCGGCCTGGACCCCGAGACCGGCATCGCCTGGGCTGGGGGCTACGTGGGGGACGGGGTGTCGACCACCAACCTCGCGGGTCGCACGCTCGCCGACCTCGTGACCGGGAGGGAGACCGACCTCGTGACGCTCCCGTGGGTGGGCCACCGCTGGCGGCAGTGGGAGCCCGAGCCGCTGCGCTGGCTGGGCATCAACGCGGGCCTCGTCGGCATGCAGCTGGCCGACCGCACCGAGGAGCGCCGAGGGCGTCCCTCGTGGCTCGCGCAGCGGATGAGCGGCATGCTCGGGGGGCACTGACCCGATCGGGTCGGGCGGTTCGAAGGGCGTCGCACCATGGCCGCCAAGCTGGTCCTCGATCTCCACGGCCTCTACAACAAGGGAGACGAGATCGACCGTGCCCTCGAGCAAGTCCTCGACGAGGCCGAGGCGAAGAAGGCGACGTTGGTGGAGATCATCCCCGGCAAGGGATCGGGGCAGCTCAAGAAGCGGGTCCTTCGCTACCTCGACCGAAAGGACGTCCGTGCCCGCTACCACCGTGTCGAGAAGGACTCGAAGAACTTCGGCCGGATCTTCGTCCACTTCCGCTGGAAGTGAGCTCGCCGGGCATCGCACGCGCCAACATCGGCTCTCCGCCGACCGGGGGCGCAACAATGCTCGGGCGCCGGGGAGCCGGGGCGCCGGGGCGCCGGGGAGCCGGGGCGCGGCATCGCTTGGAGCTGGCTGGTCGCCGCTGGCCGGTCGAGGCCCCGTGGCCACCCCTATGATGGGCTCCTGGCCCAGCGCCGAGCGGCGCAGCTGAGCCTCTTGGCCCGGTTGACGCTCCGTCTCATCGCTGGTACAGTGAACATCCCGCCGAACCGGCCCTGTCGGAGCCGTCCGGCGAGATGAAGCGGATCTCGGTGATGACTCACCGCGGCCTGCTCAGACCCGGCATCGACGCCCCCCGGGGCGAGTGCCCGGTCGCTCCTTGAAAACGGAAGAGCGAGAGCCAAAAGCCAGTGCGGGCGGCTCCGGGCGAACGTCCCGGGGTCGTGCGTCAAGAAGGTATGCAGCATTGGCAGGCCGGACAGGACGCTCCTCGGAGCGCGCCTTTCGGTCTGTCGTCGGCCGGCGACGTTGAGTCCGTCCCGGCCGGCTCTCTGATTCTTCGCGACGGCCTCCGGGCCGCCGCGGGAGTCTCGATGGAGAGTTTGATCCTGGCTCAGGACGAACGCTGGCGGCGTGCTTAATACATGCAAGTCGAACGAGGTCCATCCGGTGGCAACACCGGTGAAGACCTAGTGGCGAACGGGTGAGTAGCA
>JAJYXS010000030.1 GCA_021801615.1 Actinomycetes bacterium | reverse complement strand
GCGGAGTCCGAGCGGCCGGTCCTGCTCTTCAGCGGGGGCAAGGACTCGGCGGTGCTTTTGCACCTCGCCGTGAAGGCGTTCCGTCCGGGCGGGCTCCCCTTCCCCGTCATGCACGTCGACACCGGGCACAACTTCCCCGAGGTCGTCAAGTTCCGCGACGAGCGCGTGAGCAAGCTCGGCGAGCGGCTCATCGTGGCAAGCGTCCAGGAGTCCATCGATCGCGGCCGCGTGCCGGACCCCGGTCCTGGGGTCAGCCGCAACCGCATCCAGACGACCACCCTGCTCGACGCGATCGCCGAGCACTCCTTCGACGCCTGCTTCGGGGGCGCCCGACGAGACGAGGACAAGGCGCGGGCCAAAGAGCGGGTGCTCTCGTTTCGTGACACCTTCGGGCAATGGGACCCCAAGCGCCAGCGCCCCGAGCTGTGGCACCTCTACCAGTGCCGGGTGCAGCCCGGCGAGCACGTGCGCGCGTTCCCCCTGTCGGACTGGACCGAGCTCGACATCTGGCAGTACATCGCACGCGAGGGCATCGAGCTCCCCGACATCTACTTCGCGCACCGCCGGACGGTCGTCGAACGTGACGGCATGCTGCTCGCGGTGTGCGACTGGGTGACCCCTGCTTCGGGCGAGCCCGTGCGCGAGGAGACGGTGCGCTTCCGCACCGTCGGCGACGCGACCTGCACCGGCGCGGTGGTCTCTGGCGCGCGCACCGTCGAGCAGATCATCGAGGAGATCGCCACCTCACGGGTCTCCGAACGCGGCGCGACGAGAGCCGACGACAGGTTCTCTGAGACCGCGATGGAGGACCGCAAGCGCGAGGGGTACTTCTGAGGTGACGCCGGTCAAAGACCAAGAGGCGGTGGACCACGGGATGGACCTCCTGCGCTTCGCCGCGATCGGATCGGTCGACGACGGCAAGTCGACGCTGATCGGGCGCCTCCTCTACGACACGCGCCAGCTCTTCGACGACCAGGTCGCCGCCGTGGAGGCCGCCTCCAAGCGTCGCGGCATCGCTGAGGTGGACCTTTCGTTCGTCACCGACGGCCTGCGCGCCGAGCGCGAGCAGGGCATCACCATCGACGTCGCCTACCGGTACGCGGCGACCCCCCACCGCAAGCTCGTCATCGCCGACTGCCCCGGCCACGTCCAGTACACGCGCAACATGGCGACGGGGGCCTCGACTGCAGACCTCGCCCTCGTCGTGGTCGACGCAGCCAACGGACTGCGAGAGCAGACGAGGCGCCACGCCTGCATCGCCGCTCTGCTCGGCGTGAGCCAGTTCGTCGTCTGCGCGAACAAGATGGACCTCGTCGGCTGGGACGAGGCCTACTACCGCGCGGTCTGCGACGAGGTGGGCGCGCTCGCCCGGCGCCTCGGGGTCTCGGCGTGGCAGGTGGTCCCGGTCTCCGCGCTGCACGGCGACAACGTGGTTGAACGCTCCGACGCCGCCCCCTGGTACCAAGGACCGACGGTGCTCGGCGCCCTCGAGCAAGCCCCTGCGGGCGCGTGGGCCTCGGCCCACGGCGCGGGCTCGGCCAGCGCGGCACGTCTCCCCGTCCAGTGGGTCCTCCGTCGCCCCGGGGGTGGCCGGAGCTACGCAGGGATGGTCAACGGCGGGCCGCTGCGCTCGGGCGAGCAGGTGGTCGTCCTGCCGGAAGGGTGGCGGACGACCGTCACCGGGATCGAGACCTACGACGGCCCGCTCGACGAGGCGCCCGTCGGCGTCTCGGTCTCGGTGGACCTCGCCGACGACCTCGACGTCTCGCGAGGCGACCTCCTCGCAGCCGCGGCGAACCCGCCCGCGGTCGCAAAGGACCTCGTCGCCACCGTCTGCTGGTTCGCCGATCGCCCGCTTCGTGGCGGGGATCGGCTGCGCGTGAAGCACACCACGCGCACGACGCCCGCGCGCGTGGGCACGGTGAGAGGACGCCTCGACGTGAACCGCCTCGAGGTCAAGGCCGCCGACGAGCTCGCCATCAACGACATCGGCACGATCGAGCTCACCACGGCTGTGCCGCTCGCGGTCGACCCGTACCGCGACGACCGGATCACGGGCAGCTTCGTGCTCGTCGACGAGGGGACGAACGCGACTCTCGCCGCGGGCATGGTGGGCGAGCCGTACCTCGCAGGGGGCGCGCAGAGAGGAGCCGGAGCGGACTGCGGGTCCTGCTGATCGACCTCCGGGCCCGCCCAAGGATCAGGGCTTCGCGAACATGACGACCATCGCGCCGACCACGAGCGCGATCACCCCTGCGGCCGCGAGGCACATCGTGCGGCACGCACGGCGGACCGGGGCGGGCACCTCCGCTCCGTGCGACGCGGCGAGCCCGCGCTGCACCCGGCGCTCGGCGGGCCACAGGACGCCTTCGGCGAGCATCGTCGCGGCGGCCCATAGGCCGATCCCGCAGTCCACCCACGTCGCACCCAGTCCGTAGGCACCGCGGGACATCGCGAGCAGCGCCGCCCCGAACACGGGCACGAGGTACAGGACGCGACCTGCCCAGTTCACGCCTGGCGAGAAGTAGGCGCGCACCGACGGGGCGAGCTCTCCTGTGGAGGTGAGGACACGGATCGCCGAGACCGCGCCCGCGACGACGACGGCGAGGGCGACGAGCACCGAGGCGACGTGCCCCACGAGCACCACCGTGAACGCCGGACCGGTGGGCGGCCCTTCGCCGGCCGCGAGCATCGTCATGCGCAGTGCAGGAGAGCGCGGCGGCAGAGCGAAGGCACGTCGCAAGATCGGGCCCGAACGTGCCGACCATGACACGAAGAACGCCGCGCACCGAGGTACGTTGGTCGCAAAGAGGCCGTCCCGTGGACCGGGACGCAGAGGCACGAGAGCACAGAAGAGCGCAGCACGTGGAGCCAGCAGGTGAGAGGTCCCAGGCGAGCCAGCTGAGGCTCGACCCGCTCACGGGTCGTTGGGTGGTCGTCAGCACGAGACGGGCCGAGCGACCCGAGGCGTTCGTGGTCCGCAACCCAGACATCCAGGCGGACACGAGCCGACCATGCCCGTTCTGCCCCGGCCACGAGGAGGACAGCCCGCCGGCGCTCGAGACCTATGGGCCGAGCGGGGGGTGGCTCGTGCGCGTCGTGCCGAACCTGTACCCGGCCTTCTACGGCGACGAGCCGTTCGTCGTCACCAACAGAGGGCCGGTCTTCACCCAGGCGAGCGCGGGCGGCATCCACGAGGTCCTCATCTTGTCGCCCGAGCACGACGCGTCGTGGTCCATGCTGTCCAACGAGCAGACCGGGCTCGTGATGGCCGCGCTGCGCGACCGTATCGAGGAGCACTCCCAGCACCCTTCGCTCCGCTACAGCCAGGCGATCGTGAACTCGGGACGGGAGGCGGGCGCGTCGCTGGAGCACCCTCACGGCCAGCTCCTCGGCATGTCCTTCGTCCCGCGCGAGCTCGCCGAGGAGCAGGCGCGCTTCGCCAGGTTCGCCGAGAGCTGCCTGCTCTGCACGACCATCGAGGCCGAGGAGGCGGAGGGCTACCGCGTCATCCATGCGGACGACCGGGTGGTGGTCGTGTGCCCGTTCTGGAGCGCGACCCCCTACGAGATGCTGGTCGTGCCTCGCCACCACACCCCGCATCTGTACCGCAGCCCGACCGAGGACCTCGTCTCGGTGGGGCTCGCGCTGAAGACGTGCCTCGGGCAGCTCCGCGACCTGATCGGCGACGTCGCCTACAACCTCGTCTTCCATTCCGCGCCCTACCGCGTGAACGACCAGTACCACTGGCACGTGCACGTGTGGCCGAAGGCCACGACCCGGGCGGGCTTCGAGCTCGGGACCGGGGTCGCGATCAACATCGTGAACCCCGAGCAGGCCGCCGAGCAGCTGCGCGTCCCGGTCCACGCCGGCTGAGAGCCGCCGCGCCGATCAGCCGAAGAAAGGCGCGGCGACCTCGGTCAGGAGCTCGAGGTCGAGGGACTTGGGACGGCCGACGGCTTCCTCGAGCGGGACGCGCACGATACGGCCCGCCTGGAGCGCCACCATCTTGCCGAACGCCCCGTCGTGCACCGCGGCGACCGCCTCGACGCCGAAGCGCGTGGCGAGCACGCGGTCGTAGGCGGTGGGCGTCCCGCCCCGCTGGATGTGCCCAAGGGTCGTGTGGCGCGACTCGTAGCCGGTGCGCCGTTCGATCTCTGTCGCGAGCCACGCTCCGATGCCGCCCAGCTGCACGTGGCCGAACTGGTCGACGACGCGCGAGGTCGTGGCCGCCTTCGCGGACTCGAGGTCGGGGCCGGGCGCGGGGAGCGCGCCTTCCGAGACGACCACCACCGAGGAGTAGTGCCCCCGCTCATGGCGCTGGCTGATGCGTTCGCAGACCTCGGCGACCTCGAAGGGGACCTCGGGGACGAGGATCTCGTCGGCGCCGCCGGCGATGCCCGCGTACGTCGCGATCCAGCCCACGTGACGGCCCATCACCTCGCACACCATCACCCGGTGATGCGACTCGGCCGTCGTCTGAAGGCGGTCGATGGCTTCGGTCGCGGTCTCCACCGCGGTGTGGAAGCCGAAGGTCACCTCGGTGCCCGAAAGGTCGTTGTCGATCGTCTTCGGCACGCCGACGGCACGGACCCCGAGAGGTCCGAGCCGCTGGGCCACGCCGAGCGTGTCGTCACCGCCGATCGCGACCAGCGCGTCGACCCCGTCGGCGGCGAGGTGGTCGACCACGAGGCGAGGGCCGTCGTCGCCCGCGAACGGGTTCGTGCGGGAGCTGCCGAGGATCGTCCCGCCGCGCGTGAGGAGGTCCTCGACCCGCCCGGGCTCCAGCGGCACGCTGCGGCGCTCCATCACGCCCCGCCAGCCGTCGAGGTACCCGACGGTCTCGTCCGCGTGCAACCGGTCGCCGGCGATGACCACTGCCCTGATGACCGCGTTCAGCCCGGGGCAGTCCCCGCCCCCGGTGAGGACTCCGATGCGCATGGGCCAACTCTGGCATACGCCACGACCCGCGAGCCTCCCGAGCCCTGTGGACCTTCACGTCGCGCGGCGGCCTGCAGCGGCGGCTGGCCGAGCCTGCTCAGCGCGCCGGCGCGGGCTCCGAAGGGCCGCGCGCGGCGCGCGCGAGCTCGAACATCGCGAGCAGCCGGCGCACGACCCTGCGGTCCGCCGGGAGGAGCGGTCCGATGCCGGGGGTGGCGAGGTAGGCGGCGAGGAGCG
This sequence comes from Actinomycetes bacterium, assembly GCA_021801615.1. GTDB lineage: Bacteria > Actinomycetota > Acidimicrobiia > Acidimicrobiales > RAAP-2 > JAJYVT01. The sequence continues at coordinate 4,102 of JAJYXS010000030.1, read as the reverse complement.
CCCGCCGGTTGCGCGCCTGCCACGCGAGCGCCGTCTCGGAGGAAGCCGGTCCGACGGAAGCGGGCCCCCGCTCACCTGCCGCGACCTGCGCCGCGTGCCACAGCGACCAGGTGAGATCTGCCACGTCTGCGAGGGGGCAGCGGAAGAGCGGCTCCTCGGTCCCCGGCGCGGTCCCGCCCGGCATGCAATCCGCGAGCACCCACCCGTGGTCGGTACGCGCCACGCGGCCGAGGTGGAGGTCGCCGTGCGTCCGGATGGTCGGCAGGCGCAACCCGGACCGCCGCAGCGAGGCGAGCAGGTCCTCGGCCGACGTGGCCGCGAAGCCCGATCGCTGCCCTTCTGCCGCCGCGGCCAGGACGTCCGGGCCGAGCTCGTCCACCCAATTGGCGACGTCGCCGGCCCGCCTCCCGAACGCCCTGTCCAGCGCCACGTGCATCCGCGCCGCCATGGTGCCGAGCGCGAGGGCCTCCGGGGCGAAGTCGCCTCCTGCGGCGGCAGGCTGCACGCCGGACGCGATCACGTCACGGAGCGAGCCGATCGCGAGCGCCCACCCGCTCGAGGCGCCGGAGAGGAGCTCCTGGACGACGCCGAGGTCTCGCCCTGCCCGGCGCCAGAACGCGACGGGCGCGGGCAGGTGGTTGAAGCCTGCCTCGTCCAGACCGGCGAGGAGCGCCGCGCCCGGGTGTGGCCCGCGGAATAGCCAGGGGAACACCGTGAGCAGGTAGCGGCGGTCGAACGCGAGCGCGGTCGCCTCGTCGTCGTCGCGGACGACCGAGACCGTCTCGAGGTCGCCGTTCGCGCCGCCCGAGAGCCCCGCGACCGTCTCCAGGAGCACACGGGCCGCGTCGGCGACGTGGAGCGCGTCGACCACGAGCCCCTCCCCGTCGGCGTCCTCGACGGTGCCCAAGGCGGGCTCCTCCGCCCCGCCGAGGGACCGGAGCTGGTCGCCGGGGCGCCGGATGCCGAGAACCGCATGCGCCAGGCGGCCGTCCATCTCGGCGACGACGTCGACGACGCCCGGACGCCCCAGGCGAAGGACCTCCACGTCGACGACCTCGATCACGTCTCCGAGCACGGGGGCGTGCGAGTGCTGCTCTCGCCAGCGCGCGAGCACCCCGCCGAGCGGTGCGGGCCCGCTCACGGCTCCTGGGCTCCGAGGGGCTCGACGCTCGCCGACAGCTCGAACCACGAGTAGCCGTACGGACCGAGCGCGAGCGGGTACGGCTCGGCGCCGACAGCTGGGAACGGGACCCGTCCGAGCACCTCTACGGGACGCATCCCCTCCCAGGGCGCGAGGTCGAGCAGCGCCGGCTGCGCGAAGCGGCTCAGGTTGTGGACGCACAGGACCGCCTGGGACCTGTGCCCGGGCACGGCCGGCTCCTGGCCGGTCGAAACGGGCACGGCCGGCTCCTGGCCGGTCGAAACGGGCACGGCCGGCTCCTGGCCGGTCGAGGGCACGGCCGCGATCGAGGCCTCCAGGACCTCGCCGGAGCGCACGAAGGCGAGGATCGAAGGGTTCGGGCAGTCCAGCACCTCCATCCTCCCGACGCCGAGGACCGGCAGGGACCGGCGCTGCACCAGCATCCCCCGAAGCCAGTGGAGGAATGATCCGGGGTTGCGCATCTGCGCCTCGACGTTGACCGCGCCGTACCCGTAGACGGGGTCCATGAGCGGAGGGAGGTAGAGCCGAGCGAAGTCCGCGCGCGAAAAGCCCCCATTTCGGTCGGGCGACCACTGCATGGGCGTGCGGACCGAGTCGCGGTCACCCAGATAGATGTTGTCGCCCATCAGGATCTCGTCTCCGTAGTAGACGACGGGGCTCCCTGGCAGGGACAGGAGGAGGGCGTAGAGCAGCTCCGCCAACCTGCGGTCGCCGTCGAGCAGCGGAGCGAGCCGCCGGCCGATGCCCATGTGGCGCTTCATGCGCGGGTCCTTCGCGTACTCGGCGAAGAGGTAGTCGCGCTCCTCGTCGGTCACCTGCTCGAGGGTCAGCTCGTCGTGATTGCGCAGGAAGATCGCCCATTGGCACCCGTCGGGGATCTCCGGGGTCTGCGAGAGGATCTCGGTGACCGGGTACCGCTGCTCGCGCCGGACCGCCGTGAAGAGGCGCGGCATCAGCGGGAAGTGGAAGCACAGATGGCACTCGTCTCCGGTGCCGAAGTAGTCGGCGACGTCCGCCGGCCAGCCGTTGGCCTCCGCGAGCAGGATCCTCCCGGGGTACTCGGCGTCCAGCTGCTTGCGGATCCGGCGAACGTACGCGTGGGTCTCCGGCAGGTGCTCGCCGCTCGTCCCGTCGCGCTGGAAGAGGTACGGGACCGCGTCGAGCCTGAACCCGTCGAGCCCGAGGTCCAGCCAGAACCGGACGACCTCGAGCATTGCTTCAGCGACCTCGGGGTTGTCGTAATTCAGGTCGGGCTGGTGGGAGTAGAAGCGGTGCCAGTAGTACTGCTTTCGGGTGTCGTCGAAGGTCCAATTCGAGCGCTCCACGTCTGCGAACACGACCCTTGCCTCCGGCCAGCGCTTGTCGTCGTCGTTCCAGACGTACCAGTCCGCCTTCGGGTTCGTCCGGCTGGAGCGTGACTCGACGAACCACGGGTGCTGGTCGCTCGTGTGGTTGATCACGAGATCCGCGATCACGCGGATCCCCCGTCGGTGCGCGTCCTCGACGAGCGCGACCAGGTCGCCGATCGTGCCGTAGTCGGGGTGCACCTGGAAGAAGTCGCTCACGTCGTAACCGCCGTCTCGCATGGGAGAGGGATTGAACGGCAGCAGCCACAGGCAGTCGATCCCGAGCCACTGCAGGTAGTCGAGCTTCGCGCGCAAACCGGCGAGGTCCCCGGTCCCGTCGTCGTTCGCGTCGAAGAACCCCCTGACGAGCACCTCGTAGAAGACCGTGTGCTGGAACCAGTGGTGGGAGGGATCGCCGGAGCTCCCCGAGGGAACGGTCGCGCTCATCCCGGCTCGCCGCTCGGGCGCCGGCTCGCCGCTCGGGCGCCGGCTCGCCGCTCGGGCGCCGTCCCGCCGCTCGGGCGCCGACCGGCGAGGAGGTCCTCTGCCGCACGGTACGGATCGAGCTTTCCATCGGCGATCGCGCGGACCGCGTCGGCGAACCCGCTTCCCGTGGCGAGGCCGCCCACCTCCTCGAGCAGGCGGGCGGCCAGCACGCGGCGCAGCTCCTGGGAGAGGCGCGCCTCGCGCCGCTTCTCCAGCGCGCCCGTCTGCTCCAGGTGCGCGCGGTGCCCGGCGACGGTCGCCCAGAGCTCGGCGACGCCGCTGCCGGCGGTCGCGACGGTCGGGAGCACGGGCGGGCGCCAATCGGCAGGCGCCGAAAGGTCGAGCATCTGCTGGAGGTCGCGGCGGGCCTCGTCGACGCCCGGTCGGTCGGCCTTGTTGACGACGAACACGTCCGCGACCTCGAGCAGCCCGGCCTTGCTCGCTTGCATCGCGTCGCCCCAGCCCGGCGTGACCACCACCACGGTCGTGTCCGTGGCCGACGCCACCTCCACCTCCATCTGTCCCACTCCGACCGTCTCGACGATGACGAGCGGGAGACCGGCTGCGCCGAGCACGCGCACGGCGTCGGGAACGGCGAGGGCGAGACCTCCGAGATGCCCACGCGTCGCCATGGAGCGGATGAAGACCGACGGGTCCGTCGCGTGCTCCTGCATCCGGACACGATCGGCGAGGATCGCCCCTCCCGAGAAGGGCGACGACGGGTCGATCGCGAGCACGCCGACCTGGGAGACCGGCTCGAGCGCCGTCCGCTCGCCCGCCGGAGGCCAGCCGCGACGCGCCACGCTCACGAGCTGGTTCGTGAGCGTGGACTTGCCCGACCCGGGCGCGCCCGTGATCCCGACCGTGTAGGGGGGCGTGGCAGCGTACGCGAGGCGGGCGACCTCGCCGCCCGGCGCACCTCCGCGTTCGACGATCGAGACCAGCCGCGCGAGCGCGACCCGGTCCCCCGCGACCGCTGCAGCGAGCAGCTGGCCGGGTGTCGGGTGGCGGGGGCTCAACGCCGCTGGACCGGCGCGCCGACCGAGGCGAGGGCGCCGGCGAGGTCCTCGTAGCCGCGGTCGACGTGGTGCGCGTCGGACACGACGGT
>JAJYXS010000180.1 GCA_021801615.1 Actinomycetes bacterium | reverse complement strand
AGCGACGGCGAAGGCCAAGGCGAACATCGTCGCCGCGCGCGTGCCGTAGGCTGGACGTGCGCCACGGCAGCGGCAGCGAAGAACGTCGCAGCAGCGAGTGCCCCGGGCTTCGGCCCGGGGCACTCTCGCGTTCAGGACCGGGAGCCGCGTCGGGCGACGTCCCGGCTCACTCGTCGTCGGAACTCAGCGCGTCGGTAGTCTCGCGCCCGTCGCGGCGCAGGACGCGACCCGTGAACATCGGAGGAGCCCAGTGGCGCACGTAACCAAGCGCACCACCCGCTCGGGCGAGGCACGCTACGACGTCGAGTGGAGGCTGGTGGACGGCAAAGTCCGCACCAAGACGTTCTCCCGGCGCAAGGATGCTGAGGCGTTCCGGGCGCGCATGGAGACGCACAAGGCCGACGGCGACGCCATCGACCCCCGGCGCGGTCGCGTGACCTTCGGGGCATACGCCGAGACGTGGATCGCCAACCGCCTGGTGAACGGTCGGCCGCCAACCCCCATGACCAAGCAGGGCTACAGCGGCCTTCTCAAGCGCAACATCCTGCCGACGTTCGGGGCGCTTCCCCTGCGGGCCATCACCGCCGATCGCGTGGGGGTCTGGCACGCCAAGCTCCTGGAACGAAATCCAGACCAGGCAGCGAAGAGCTACCGGCTCCTCCGGGCCATCCTGAACACGGCGGTATCGGAGCGCCGCCTTCCCCGAAACCCCTGCACGATCAAGGGTGCTGGCACCGAGCACGCGCCCGAGCGCCCCATGCTCGACACCGTGACGGTGCTCGACCTCGCCGACGCCATCACGCCCCGGCTCCGTGCCCTGGTGATCCTCGGAGCGTTCGTCACCCTCCGACCGGGCGAACTTCTCGGCCTGCGACGTTGTGACGTCGACCTCCTCAAGCGACAGCTCCACGTGCGCCAACAGGTCCACGAGATCGCCGGCAGCGGGAGAATCGTCATCCCCCACGCCAAGACGGCGGCGGGTATGCGCACCCTCACGATTCACGAGCACGCCATACCGGCCCTCACCGAGCACCTGGCCTCCTACGCCGAGCCCGGCGCCGAAGGGCTGCTCTTCACGGGACCGAGCGGGGGTGCGCTCTACCGCTCCCGGCTCTCGCGCGAATGGGCCAAGGCGTGTCGCGCCGTCGGGATCGAAGGCGTCCGTATCCACGACCTGAGACACCACGCCGCCACCATCACGGCCTACAAGACGGGAGTCACCACCAGGGAGCTGATGGCCCGGCTGGGGCACCGTTCGGACCGGGCTGCACTGCGCTACCAGCACGCCACCGAGGAACGTGACCGGGAGATCGCCAGCTTCATCGATGAGGTGATCGAGGCTGCCGAAGCCAGGCGCCGGGAGCGCGCGGAGAGCGCAAATGTCGTGGTGCTCGACGATCACCGCCAGTCACCCGCGGGATAGCCGCGGGATGGAGCGGGAGAGCGACCCTTCAGCTACACGCCGAAAATCGCCTCTGACCTGGGAAAACGAGCAGAGGCGGCGACCGGAATCGAACCGGTGTACGGGGCTTTGCAGGCCCCTGCCTAAACCACTCGGCCACGCCGCCAGGACGGGTGAGCCTATCGCTCCCAGCCGCAGGCAGGGTCACGAACGTGCGCTCTGGGGGCCGTCCTCCGGCCCTCTTCGGACGTCCTCAGGGTGCCCTCGACGGTGGTTGGCCGCCGTGACGAAGGAGCTGCGACACTGGCCCGGACCTGGCGCCGCGATCCCGGGGCCGCGACCCCAGGGTCGCGAATCCAGGGTCGCGACGCCAGGACGGAACTTTGGAGAGGGAGTGACTCAACGATGCGGAACCCGATGTTCGTGTTCGACGAGCGCACCGCGGACCTCGTGCTCGGCTACTGCCGCGAGCGGCTCGCTCTCGACCCCGTCCCTCTCGACTTCGGAGGGTACGCCAGGCCGCTCCACGCGCTCCTCGAGGGGCTCATCACCCCTCAGGGCAACGACCCCGCGCGGGTGCTGGGGCTCTTCCGCGACCACCTCGCGACCGCGGTGATCTCGGCGGACAGCCCGAGGTCGCTCTCGTTCATCCCCGCCGCGCCGACGAAGGCGAGCCTGCTGTTCGACATGGTCGTCTCGAGCAGCTCGATGCACGCGACGTCGTGGCTCGAGGCGGCTGGAGCCGTGGCCGCCGAGAACCAGGTGCTCGGGGTCCTCGCCGGGCTCGCTGGGCTACCGGAGGGGGCGGGCGGCTGCTTCGTCTCGGGAGGATCGGCGGCCAACCTCTCGGCGCTCATGGTCGGTCGCGACACCGCTGCGCTGCGTGGCCACGGCACCGAGCGGCCAAAGTTCGCCTGCACGGACGAGGCGCACTCCTCCGTCGCCAAGGCGCTGAAGGTGCTCGGGGTGGAGCCGTTCGTCGTGCGTGCCGTCGACCACCGGCTGACGGCAGGGGCATTGGAGGCCGCGCTGGGCTCGGACCAGCCCGGCGCGGCGGACGTCGTCGGCGTCGTCGCGACCGCGGGGACCACCAACGCGGGGCTCATCGACGACCTGGGGGGCGTCGGCTCGCTCGCACGGGAGCGAGGGCTCTGGTTCCACGTCGACGCGGCCTACGGGGGCGGCGCGCTGTTCGCGCCGAGCGTGAGGATGCTCTTCGAGGGGATCGAGCTCGCGGACTCCCTCGTCATCGATCCGCACAAGTGGCTCTTCGCACCCTTCGACTGCGCGGCGCTGCTCTACCGCCAGCCTGCGCTCGCCAAGGCGGTGCACACCCAGGATGCGGCGTACCTCGACGTGATCCACGAGGCGATGCCGGGAGTGCAGTCCGAGGCCGGCACGCAAGGGCCGACCCAGGACGCCCCGTGGAACCCGACCGACTACGCGTTCCACCTCACGAGGCGGGCGAGAGGCTTGCCGCTGTGGTTCTCGCTCGCGGTCCACGGGACCGACGCCTATCGGGACGCCGTGGAGACCGTGCTCGAGAACGCGAGAGAGGCCGCGGCCCTCATTTCGACGACGCCCTATCTCGAGCTCGTGCGCCCCCCGACGCTCTCCATCGTGCTCTTCCGCAGGAACGGCTGGTCGCGCGCCGATTACGAGGCCTGGTCCGCCGAGCTGCTCGCCGACCAGGTCGCCTTCGTGACCCCAACGGTGTGGGAAGGAGAGACCGCGGCGAGGATCGCGCTCTTGCACCCCGACACGACCGCAGGCATCGTGCGTGAGATCGTCGACACCATGGCGTGAGCGGTGCCCGGGTGGTCGTTACGCTGATCCGACGATGACCCTGGACGCGTCCTGGCCCGAGACGCGCGACTTCTTACAGGGGACGCTGGCGCGGTGAGGATCGGCAACATGTACGGACCGGACGCGACCTTCCTCGGCGTGCCTGCGGCCGACCTCGACGATCCCCCCTCCTTCGCGAATGCCCATGCAGTGGTGATCGGCGCCCCCTTCGACGGCGGGACGTCGCACCGGCCCGGCGCGCGCTTCGGTCCGCAGGCGATCCGCGTCACCGACTACCTTCCCCACGACGGGAGCCGGCCGCACCTCGCGTTGGGCGTCGACCCGCTCGTGGAGCTCGGGGTCGTCGACGTCGGGGACGTCGAGATGCTCCCAGGAGAGACGGAACGGTCGCTCGACAAGCTCGAGGCCGCAGTGGAGCGGGTCGCGCGCAGCGGCGCGCTCCCCGTCGTGCTGGGCGGCGACCACACCATCGCGCTTCCCGACGTGACCGCGGTGGCGCGTCACGTCGGATGGGGGAGGGTCTCGGTCGTCCACTTCGATGCCCACGCGGACACCGGGGACACGCAGTTCGGCTCGCTCTACGGGCACGGCACGCCGATGCGGCGGCTGATCGACTCCGGCGCCACGCGTGGCGACCGATTCCTCCAGCTGGGGCTGCGGGGGTACTGGCCCGAGCCCGAGACCCTTGCGTGGATGGCGAGGCAGGGAATGCGCAGCTTCGAGATGGCCGAGGTGGTGGAGCGCGGCCTGGACGCGTGCATCACCGAAGCCCTTGCCATCGCGACCGACGAGTGCGACGGCGTGTTCCTCTCGGTGGACGTCGACGTCGTCGACCCGGCGCATGCGCCCGGGACCGGCACGCCCGAGCCGGGAGGGCTGTCCAGCCGGCAGCTGTTGGACGCAGTCCGCCGGATCGCCATGGAGGTGCCTCTCGCCGGCGTAGACGTAGTGGAGGTCTCCCCGCCCTACGACCATGCAGAGGTGACCGCCTACCTCGCGAACCGAGTCGTGCTCGAGGTGCTCTCCGGGTGCGCGTGGCGCCGGCGTGGGTTCGGGGGATCCGGTGCCGCTCGTCGGCGGCCCGGCGCACCGCTCCTCGAGGCGGGCTCGCCCGAGGCCAACGGCTGAGGCAGCGCGCCAGGCCGCGGCCCTCAGCCGCAGGCGCTCTTCGAGTAGGTCGCGTGGAGCGAGGAGTACGGGACTGGGCTCGGCGGTGCGACGACGTGCACCTTCTCGCCGTACCTGCTGAACGTCCATGTGAGCGTGTAGCGATCGCCTGTCCCGGTCAGCGCGCTGGCATGCAGCGTGCGCGGGAGGCCGCTCGACGCGTCCATCACGAGGGCGACCGTGCCCTGGGTCTGGCCAGTTTTCTTTGTCGTGAAGAGCGCGCCGAGCACTTCCGTTGCCGATGGCGACGAGCCCGGGACCGGGCGGCTTGAGGTCGGGACGATCGTGGTGCGCAACTGCGAGATGTTCGAACGCGTGGTGATCCCCACTTCGAATGTGTGGTAAGGCCCGTCGCCCTTGACGACCTTCACCCACTTGCCGGCGACCGGCGCGGCCCGCGCCGCAGGCACGCCGAGCTCGTCCACGGCGGCGACCAGGTTGCCGCGGAAGTAGACGACGCCGCGGACGAGCCGCAGCTCGAAGATGCTCGTCCGGCTTGTTGTGGCGGTCTTCACGGGCGCGCACGCCTGGCGGATGAGCTGCTGGCCTCCGTGCGGGGCGGCATCGCCCTTGATGTCGTCTTGCACGCCGCCCACTGTGGACAGGTCGACGTAGTGGTACGTGCCGGCTCTCGTCGCCGCCGCGATCGCCTGGTTCACGAGCGCGTTCGCGGCGGCCGCAGGGCTTGTCGGCGCGATGGCCGCTCCGATCCCGATGCCCGCACCGACCGCGAGGAGGAGGACGCCCCCGAACACGAGCGCGCGGCGCGTCCTGCGGCGGCGTTCCTCGGGCGACAGGGGCGGACGCGGAGGTGGCGGCGGCGGGGGGTAGGGCCACGTGTGGGGAGGGGGCGGAGGCGGACCGTAGTAGGGACCCTGTGGCGGCGGGCCGTAGGGGCCCTGTGGGGGCGGGCCGTAGGGACCCTGGGCTGATGGAGCGTAATAGGGGCCCTGGGCTGGTGGACCGTAGTAGGGACCCTGTGGCGGTGGGCCGTAGGGACCCTGGAGCGGTGGGCCGTAGGGACCTGGGTAGGTGGGGAGCGGCCCGTATGGCCCGCCGGGCCGGGCGTTGGCCTCTTCTGACGCGGGGTGGGGATCCGAGGATGGACCATGCCAGTGGTACTCGTCATCAGAAGGCGTGCGTACGCCAGGGCGATCGTCGTCCGAGCGTGCTCCGCCTGTGGTCTGCTCCGCTGCGTCCCCGAGGTCCCGCGAAGTCGGCTCGTCCGGCATCGCATCGCAGCGTACGGCCTCCCGGAAGACCCCAGCGCGCGGCCAGGAGCGCTGCACCATCCGCGATCTCGTGACACCTCCATGCCATGCTCGTCGCATGGAACCGGGCGCACCGTGGCACGAGCAGGACCTTCTCGCTTTCGACCTCGAGACGACCGGCGTGGATCGGTTCGCCGACGTGCCGGTGTCCTACGCGCTCGTCGCAGTCCGCAACCGGGTGCCGGTGGGAGGGGAGGCATCGCTGGTGGATCCCGGCCGTGAGGTCCCGCCCGGCGCGGCGGCGGTGCACGGCATCACCACCGAGAGAGCTCGGCGGGAGGGGGTCCAACTCGGGACCGCGGTACGGCGGGTCGCAGAGGCGCTCTTCGACGCCTCGGCCCACGGCGTTCCCCTGGTCGGGATGAAGCTCGACTACGACCTCACGATGCTGGACAGCTGCTACCGACGCGAGACCGGAAGAGGGCTCGTCGACGACGGCTTTTGCGGGCCGGTGCTCGACGCGCTCGTGATCGACCGGCACGTTGACCGTTACCGCCGCGGCAAGCGAACGCTTGGCGACCTTTGCGAGCACTACGGGGTCGTGATCGAGCATGCCCATGACGCCGTCGCGGACGCGAGAGCCGCGGTCGACGTTCTGCTCGCGATGTGCGAACGTTTCCCCGAGCTTCGCGAGCGCTCTCCATGGGAGCTGCACGTCGCGCAGATCAGCTGGCACCGGGATTGGGTGGCGTCCTTCGCCGAGTGGCGTCTCCGCAAGGGGCTCGGTCCGATCTGCGAGCAGGAGGGGCAATGGCCGATCGTGTCCGTGGCGCAGGAGGCCGGGGAGCAGGCCGCGGTCTGAGGTTCCGGCTCGGCTGACCCGCGAGATGTGTCGAAGGTGCGGCTTTGAAGGCGGCCGTGGCGGTGCCAGGATGAAGGCGTGCGAGCGTGGGAGGTGTCCCGGCCGGGGCCGATCGACGACGGTCCGCTCCGGCTCGTGGACCGCCCACTCCCGGAGCCCGGACCCGGCGAGGTGAGGGTGGACGTGCGTGCGTGCGGTGTGTGCCGCACCGATCTGCACATCGCCGAGGGTGACCTCGAGGTGCACCGGCCCCAGGTGGTCCCGGGCCACGAGGTGGTGGGCACGGTCAGCGCGCGCGGGCCGGGGGCGGACCGCTTCCAGCTGGGCGAGCGCGTGGGGATCGCCTGGCTCGCCTCTACCTGCGGCGTCTGCAGGTTCTGCCGGCGTGGCGAGGAGAACCTCTGCCTGCATGCGACCTTCACGGGTTGGGACCGCGACGGAGGGTACGCAGAGGCGACGATCGTCGACGAGCGCTTCGCGTACCGGCTCCCCGACGAGCTGAGCGACGAGCAGGCGGCCCCGCTGCTGTGCGCCGGGATCATCGGGTACCGGGCGCTCGAGCGAGCCTCGCTGCGGCCAGGCGGGCGGCTCGGCCTGTACGGCTTCGGCGCGTCGGCGCACATCACGGGTCAGATCGCCCGCGCCCAAGGCGCGGAGCTGTACGTCGCGACCCGATCGATCGACGCGCAGCGGCTCGCGCGAGACCTTGGCGCGGTATGGGTCGGGGGAGCGGCCGACATGCCGCCCGTCCCGCTGGACGCGGCGATCCTCTTCGCGCCGGTCGGCGACCTCGTGCTGCCGGCGATGGCGGCGCTCGATCGTGGCGGTGTGCTCGCCGTCGCGGGCATCCACCTGACCGACATCCCGCCACTCGTCTACGACGCGCACCTCTTCCAAGAGCGTGAGCTGCGCAGCGTCACCGCGAACACCCGTCGCGACGGCGAGGAGCTGCTGGCGCTCGCTCCGCGCCTGGGCGTTCACGCAACGGTGCAGCCCTATCCGTTCGACCGTGCGGCGGAAGCGCTGGCCGACCTCGCCCACGACCGAGTGACCGGTGCGGCGGTGCTCCACGTGAGTTGAGGGTGGTGCCAGGTCGCGCGAGCTTCTCCGGCGGCCACCTCGGACCAGGGAGGGTGGCCATGCCAGGTGGTACTCTCGAGCAGTCGGGGCCGTTGGCGCAGCTGGTAGCGCACTTGCATGACGCGCAAGGGGTCAGAGGTTCGAGTCCTCTACGGCCCACCACATATTGTTCATATAAGGTGCGACTTCTCGTTCACAGAAGCCGCTGCGCATCACTGTGAACAGGCATTTTCACGCCGTGAGAGGCCGGATCGGCAGACGTGAGCCGCTTGTTCCCAGCGCCGCGGCGCGTGTCGTGAGCGAGTCGGGGCAGCTGCGGATCTGGCGCTCGAAGCGCGCGCAGCGGGAGGCTATTCGGGTGTCGGGTCAGGCGTGCTGCCCAGCTGCCCGCACCTCCTCGGGCGGGTCGGCCATGCACGCCGAGGTGATCGAGACGCACATGTCGGTGCTCTTCTTCGGACACGAGCGCTTCGAGGCGTTTTGGCACGTCCAGGAGGTTCGAGTACGGGTGTCTGCGGCCCACCAGCCATTGTGTACTCAATATGGTACACTTCGACCGTGAGCAAGACCGTTCCGGTTCGCGAGCTTCGAAGTGAGCTCAGCCAGGTGATCGATCAGGTTGCCGACCTGCGTGAACATGTCATCATCACCCGCCATGGTCGTCCAGCGGCCGTTCTTGTCCCAGTAGACGAGTACGAGGCATTGGAGGAGACGGCGGAGATCCTGTCAGACCCTGAGACGCTGGCGGCGGTCGAGGAGGGGCGACGCGAGGTAGGGCGCGGGGAGACCGCCACGCTCGAGGAGCTCCGTCGAGATCTGCAGTCGCTTCGTCGTAGGTGAGCCGAGTCGAGCTCGCTCGGAGAGCCCGCAACGAGATCGTCGATCTTGACTGGCGGCTGTCCGACGCCGTTGTCGAGGCACTCGGTCTCCTCGAACGGGAACCGGAGGCAGGTCGCCCTCTCCGGGGACGACTTCGCGGGCTGCGGTCGCTTCGAGTCGGCACCTACCGGAACATCTACCAGCTCGATGACGATCAGCGCATCGTGCGCGTGCTCGCCGTTCGTCACCGGTCCGTCGCTTGCACGACTGACCCGCGCTGAACTTGGTCCCCGAGCAGGGAAAGGAGCTGTCCTCGCACATCCAGTCGGTTCGAATACGAGAGTCTGAATACGAAAGACTATGGCCCACGTTTCTGGAGAATTTTTGAGCTCAGAGGAGTCTCCAAGACCGAGGCGATCGAGCGAGCGGTAGCTTTGTCTCACCCGCGACGGCGTTGACCAGCTACGGTCGCTCGCGAGCATGGTGGAGATCGGCGACGGTTCATGGGAGCTGCGCGGGACCGACCGGGAGACGTGCCCGGCATCGTGGACACGTCGATCTGGGCCGAGTGCGAGGCACCCAATTGGACGACCTTCTCGCAGCAGGCGACGTCGTCATGTGTGGTGCTGTCGTGGCGGAGCTGCTTGCCCTCGCAAACGTTCCGGACACAGGGAGGCTCTGGCTCTTGCTGACCGGCCTGCCACGAGCGGGCCTCGACCAGGCCTATAGGTCGCTACAGCGCAGGCCCGATATTGGGGGGCGTCGTTCCCGCCGCTCGTGAGCGCTCCGGTGGACACCTCGATCCTCGGTCGTCGCGCGTGCGCGCAATGTCCAACCCGGTACGAGGCGGCCTGCGCAGCTCGACCAGCACGGCTACGAGCAGCAGCGCGATGCACGCGCACCCGCCGACCGCGGCGCCGAGGAGCCCGTCGGGCGGGTGCCAGGACCCGTGGAGGAAG
>JAJYXS010000063.1 GCA_021801615.1 Actinomycetes bacterium | reverse complement strand
GAGGGTCCTCGGGAAGCTCGGAGGGCGGCGGCACGTGAAAGCCCGCCGAAGGCGTCAGCGGCCGGGTGGCGCGCTCGTCTGCTGCTCGGGCCGCCCGACGAGGAGCTCCCTGGCCTCAGCCACGACGTACAGCGAGCCGGCGACCACGACCAGCCCGTCCTCGCCAGCCAGCTCCTTGGCGATCGCCACGGCGGCGTCCACGGAGCCGGCAACGACGACCTGCATTCCCGCCGCCTCGGCCGCCTCAGCGACGACCTCGGCAGGCTGGGCTCTCGGTGACGCAGGGGCGCACGCGACCAGGTGGCCGACGCCGGCGGACGCGACGGGGCTCAGCATCGCGGACGGATCGCGCCCGCCGAGCATCCCCACGACGGCTACGGTCCTACCGGTGACGGCGAAGTCACCGAGCGCGGTCGCGAGGACCTGCATCCCCGCCACGTTGTGCGCCCCGTCGAGGAGGCTCAGCGGTCTTCGACCGACCACCTCGAGGCGTCCGGGCACCCTCACTCGGGAGAACCCCTCGGTGACGACATCAGGATGCAGCGGCGCGCCGAAGAACGCCTCGCCTGCCGCCAGCGCGCACGCCGCGTTCAGCCCCTGGTGCTCTCCGTGGAGCGGCACGAAGAGGTCGTGGTAGACGGCGCCGGGCGTCCGCAGGTCGACCAGGCGACCGCCGACCGCGAGCCGGTTCTTCGTGCACTCGAACTCCTCGCCGCGCACCCACACCTGGGCGGCTCCCGACGCTTCGGCGACCGAACGGATGACCGAGACGAGGTCCGGGTCGACCTCACCCACCACGGCTACGCTACCGGGCTTCACGATCCCTGCCTTGTCGCGAGCGATACCCTCGAGCGTCGGGCCGAGGATGTCGGTGTGGTCGTAGCTCACGTTCGTGACCACAGCGACGACCCCGTCGATCACATTGGTCGCGTCCCAGGTGCCCCCGACGCCGACCTCCACGACGGCGGCGTCCACCGCAACCTCTGCGAACCACGAGAACGCGGCGGCCGTCAAAAGCTCGAAACGAGTCGGACGGTCGGAGAGCGAAGGCTCGACGATCGCGAGCGCCTCGAGCACCTCGATGAGCGAGGCGTCGTCGATCGGCGTCCCCGCCCGTGAGATCCGCTCGTTCACGTGTGCCAGGTTCGGGCTCGTGTAGGTGCCCACCGCCAGCCCGCGGGCTCCCAGGAGCGCGGTCAGCATCGCGGCCGTCGACCCCTTCCCGTTCGTGCCGGTCAGGTGCAGAGCGGGGTAGGCGCGCTCGGGCTCCCCGAGCAGCGCCATGAGCTCGCGCATGCGCTCGAGGGTCGGCAGGGACCGCCTGGTGGGCACCTTCGACTCCAAGTCGATGTGGCGGTCGAGCCAGGCGAGCGCGTCCTCCAAGGACTTGAAGGTGTTCACGCCGGGCGCTCAGCCAGTCAAGAGGCCGCCCGGCGACTCCGGCTCGGAACCTTCACCGGGGATTCGCCGAGCGGGACGAGCGTGGGATGCACACGGTCGAGCACCACCGCACGGTCCACCACGCACTTGCCCACGTCGCTGCGGCTCGGCAGGTCGTACATCACGTCGAGGAGCACCTCTTCGAGGATCGCGCGCAGCCCACGCGCCCCGGTGCCCCGCAGCAGCGCCTGCTCCGCGACCGCTTCCAGCGCGTCCGGTGCGAACTCGAGCTCGATCCCGTCGAGCGCGAACACCCGCTCGTACTGGCGGGTGAGGGCGTTCTTCGGCTCCACGAGGATCCGGATGAGCGCGTCCTTGTACAGCTGGCTGACCGCGCCCACCACCGGAAGCCGACCGATGAACTCGGGGATGAGCCCGAACTTCATCAGGTCCTCGGGCAGCACGTGGCGTAGGACCTCGGTGTCGTCGCGCTCGCTGCGCTGGCGCACCTCCGCCCGGAAGCCGATCCCCTTGCGCCCGATCCGGCTCTCGATGATCTTGTCCAGCCCTGCGAACGCCCCGCCGCAGATGAACAGGATGTTGGTCGTGTCGATCTGGATGAACTCCTGGTGCGGATGCTTCCGGCCTCCCTGGGGCGGCACGGACGCCGTCGTCCCTTCCAGGATCTTCAGCAGGGCCTGCTGCACGCCCTCGCCCGAAACGTCCCGGGTGATCGAAGGGTTCTCGCTCTTGCGGGCGATCTTGTCGATCTCGTCGATGTAGATGATCCCGGTCTCGGCTCGCTTCACGTCGTAGTCGGCAGCCTGGATGAGCTTGAGCAGGATGTTCTCGACGTCCTCGCCGACGTACCCCGCTTCGGTCAGCGCGGTGGCGTCCGCGATCGCGAAAGGGACGTTCAACATGCGGGCCAGCGTCTGGGCGAGGAGCGTTTTCCCGCACCCGGTCGGCCCGAGGAGAAGGATGTTGGACTTCGCCAGCTCCACCGCGTCCTCGTCGCTCGGCGTTCCTGCCTGGACGCGTTTGTAATGGTTGTAGACCGCGACCGAGAGGATCTTCTTCGCGTACTCCTGGCCCACCACGTAGTCGTTCAGGAAATCGAAGATCTCGCGCGGTTTCGGAAGGTCCTCGAAGTTGAGCTCCGTGTTCTCGGTGAGCTCCTCGGTGATGATGTCGTTGCAGAGGTCGATGCACTCGTCGCAGATGTACACGCCGGGCCCGGCGATGAGCTTCTTCACCTGCTTCTGCGACTTGCCGCAGAAGCTGCACTTCACCAGGTCCCCCCCTTCGCCGAACTTCGCCACTGCCGCTCTCTCCTCTGCTCGAACTGCCGGGAGCCGTTCCCTGCACCGATACTGCCTGCGCCCGCCGTCACTTCCTGTGCCCGCCGACCTCACGGCGGCTGCCTGGACCTGCGGGCTGGTCCACCCGTACGCTCGGCCACCCTGGCCTTCCTAGGCAGCACCCACCGCTTCGAGCGACGGCGCCTCCCGCGTGGTGATCACCTCGTCGATCACGCCGTACGCGACTGCCTCGTCGGCGGTCATCACGAAGTCGCGGTCCGTGTCCTTGCCGACCTTTTCGTACGGCTGTCCCGTGTCCGCGGCGAGCATCCTGTTCAGGAGGTCGCGCATTCGCAGGATCTCCTTGGCCTGGAGCTCGATGTCGCTCGCCTGGCCCTCGACGCCCCCGAAGGGCTGGTGCAGCAGGATCCGTGCGTGCGGGAGGGCGAACCGCTTGCCGTGCGCCCCGGCTGCGAGCAGCACCGCAGCAGCGGACGCCGCCTGGCCGAAGCAGAAGGTCGAGACGTCCGGCTTGATGTACTTCATCGTGTCGTAGATGGCGAACAGCGCGGTGATGTCCCCGCCAGGCGAATTGATATAGAGGTGGATGTCTTTGTCGGGCTCTTCCGACTCGAGGAAGAGCAGCTGCGCGCAGACGAGGTTGGCCACCGTGTCGTCGATCGGAGTGCCGAGAAAGATGATGCGCTCTCGCAGCAGACGCGAATAGAGATCGTAGGCGCGCTCACCCCTGTTGGACTGCTCCACCACCGTGGGCACGAGGTAACCCCTCGCTCGTAACCTGCCGTCCGGGTCTTCTCGCAGGCCGCTCATCATCAGACCCCCCCCTTTGTCACGCCGGTACCCGCCTCGGCTCCCGACTGCTCCGATCCGTTCTCCTCCGCACCGTCGATGTGCGTCACGCCCTCCTCCAGGCCCTCCACAGGTCCTTCCGTCGACGGCACCGCCTCCGTGCTCCGGTCCACTCGCAGATCGTCCATGGAGACCACGGCGCCCTCCTCGTCGACGACCTCCACGTGGTCGAGGAGCCAGGCAAACGCCTTGGCCTTCCGCTGCTCCGAGCGTACCGCGGCAATCCTGCCGGCGCGCGTGAGGCGTTCGCGGACGACCTGAGGTGTGAGCTGCAGCCGAGAAGCCATCGCTTCGATCTCGGACTCGAGCTCGTCGTCGGTGACCTCGAGGGACTCCTCCTCTGCCAGTGCGCGCAGCGCAAGGTCGCTCTTCACCGCCTGGTGGGCCTCGGCCCGGAGGCTCGCGAGGAGCTCGTCCTCTCCCTGCCCGGTCATCTCGAGGAACTGGGCGGTGCTCACCCCGTCCTCGTCGAGACGTCGCTGGAGCTCCTGGAGCCGCTCGCGCACGGCCTCGTCGACCAGGACCTCGGGCACCTCGTCGTCCTCGACCAGATCGGCAAGGGCGGCAAGCGCACCATTGCGCAGCGAGAGCTGCGCCTGGACGGCTTTGACCTTCGCGAGGCGCTCCCGCAGGTCCGCGCGCAGCTCGTCGACGGTGGAGAACTCCGAGGCTTCCGCCGCCCACTCGTCGGTGACCGCGGGCAGCTTCTTTTCCTTCACGTCCTTCACGAGCACCCGGAAGTCGACCTCGCGACCTGGCTCGGGGTGCGCACCCGGCAAGCTCGAGGTGAACGCGAGCACGTCGCCGACCTTGGCGCCGCGGAGCGCGTCGTCGAGCGCCGCGGCGATACGCCCGCTCCCCACCTCATAGAGGAGGTCGTCCGCCGCCATCGCCTCTTGGCCGTCGGGCAGCGTCCCGTGGACGTCGATCGTGACGTGGTCGCCGTCCCTCGCCGGTCGGCCCACCTCGACGAGCTCGGCGTCGGTCTCCCGCAAGCGGTCCAGCTGCGCGTCGACCTCCGCTTCGGACACCTTCGGCGACGGCACCGTCACCCTCAGGCCGGCGTAACCAGGGATCGGGACCAGCGGCCGCACCTGGACGACCGCGTCGAACGTCAGCGCGCCAGCCTCCTGGCCCGCGGTCACGTCGATCTCCGGCGCAGAGATCGGGTCGATCTCCGTCTCGACGAGCGCGCGGGCGTAGAAGTCGGGGATCGCCTCTCTCAGCGCCTCGCTGCGCAGCGCGACGGCGCCGCCCATGCGCGCTTCGAGCACCTGGCGGGGAACCTTGCCGGGACGGAATCCCGGGACACGGACCTGGCGGGAAAGCGAGCGGATCGCGTCGCCAAGCACGCGGTCGACCTCCGCCTCGTCGACTTCCACCGACAGGCGAACCTTGTTCGGTTCGACGACTTGGGAGGTAGCCCGCATGGGTCCCTCACTCTACCGGGTCGCCCCCGGGCCACCGCACCGCAAGCTCCCTCCCGGGCCGCCGCACGGCAAGGGCGCTCCTGGGCCACCGCACTGCGAGGGCGCCTCGAGGACCCTCGCCGATAGCAACTGGGGATGCTCCGAGAGCAGGCGCGGCCCCACGTCCAGCACATGGAACCGCTCCGGCGTACGCTCGTCGTTCGCGGCTCACCTGCCGCGAGCGCCGGGGAGTGGCGCAGCCTGGTAGCGCACGTGCTTTGGGTGCACGAGGCCGGGGGTTCGAATCCCCCCTCCCCGACCGGCTGCCGACGCTGGCTGGCCCTCGTTGGCTGGCCGGCCGACGCTGGCTGGCCCTCGTTGGCTGGCCGGCCGCCGCTGGCTGGCCCTCGTTGGCCGAGCCTCGTGGATGGGGCACGCCGGCCTTCCGGTCGCCTGACCGGACCGCCATGCCGCACACCCTGCAGATCCGCTCTCGCCCACCGACGGATACCGTGCCATCCACCATGGTCGTGATCACCGGTACGGCACAGAAGTCGGCGTTGGACCGGGGAGGTCTGCCGCCCGTCGAGCAGGTGCGCCCGGGAACCTGGTCGGTCCCGGTCCCGATCCCGATCAGCCCCCTTCGCTACGTCCTCGTCTACGCGCTGGAGCTCGCCGGGGGCGGGATCGCGTTGGTCGACGCCGGCTGGGGCACCGACGACGCGTGGAATGCCCTCAGGGACGGGCTCGCACTGCTCGGATCGGCTGTTGAGGACGTGCGCGCCATCGTCGCGACGCACGTGCACCCCGACCATTACGGGCTCGCTGACAGGGTCCGTCGAGCCTCGGGGGCCTGGGTCGGGCTTCACGCGGCCGACGCCGCCCTCCTCGGGGAGCGTCACGTCCACGTCGACGGGCTCATCACCTCGATGGGAAGCCTCCTCGAGGTGTCGGGCGTGCCGGACGCGACACTTCCGGACCTGAGCCAGGCGTCCGTGCAGATCCGCACGTTGGTCTCGATGGCCGGCCCCGACGTGCTCTTGGAGCACGAGCAACGGATCGACCTGCCGGGCTGGGACCTGCGGGCGATATGGACCCCCGGGCACTCGCCGGGCCACGTCTGCCTGTACAGCGAGGAGCGGCGACTGCTCTTCTCGGGGGACCATGTCCTTCCCCGCATCACGCCGCACATCTCCTTCCACTCCCAAAAGGTCCCGAACCCGCTCGGCGACTACCTCGGCTCACTGGAGCGCCTCCGCGAGCTCGAGCCCGACGAGGTCCTGCCTGCCCACGAGTACCGGTTCGCCAACCTGTCCGCACGTCTCACCGAGATCGAGCGCCACCACGCAGCGCGGCTCGCGGCGATCGAGGCCGCGATCGCGGAACGGCCAGGCTCCACTGCCTGGGAGCTCGCCACCTCTCTCGAGTGGTCCCGTCCGTGGGAAGAGGTACCCGTGTTCACTCGACGCGCGGCGAACGGCGAGACGCTGGCCCATCTCGTGCTGCTCGAGCGACGCGGGCGCGTCCGGCACGAACCGGGGACGCCCGCGCGCTTCTACCTGGTCGACACGTCGCCCGGAGCCCTGGCGGCGCCGGGACCCCGGGGCTTTTTGGCCGGTGCCGCTGTCTGCCCGGAGCCCCCCGGCGACTCCACGACCTCCGCCTGCGCACCGTCGGCCCCTGCGGCGCCTGACCGGCCGGGCGGCACCGGCTGAGGCACCGCGCTCCGCGCTGCGACCGGACGCGTGGGCGGCGAAGAGACGGGTGGCTCCGAGATCCCGCGCTCGTCGGGGTGCGCGAGAGGCCCGGGGTACGCGGCCTCAGCCCGCTCGACGAGCGACGACATCCGCCGGCGGGCGACGAGGATCCCTGCCACGATGACGACGACCGCAAGTGAGGCGAAGCCGATCTCGAGAGGGGTCGACGCGCTGGTCAGGAACGAGCTGGCGTAGTACGCGAGGAACGCGTAGAGGGCGGCCCAGATGATCCCCCCCGAGGCGTTGAACACGAGGAAGCGCCGATACCGCATACGGGTGGTGCCGGCGAGGAACGCGGCGTACGTGCGCAGGACCAACACGAAGCGACCGAAGAAGACCACTGCGCCCCCACGGCGTTCGAAGAGGTAATGGGCGACCTTGATCTTCGACTCGTCGAGCCGGACGTAACGCCCGTAGCGATAGAGCAGTCGGTACCCGCCCTTGTCGCCGATCCAGTACCCCGCGGTGTCGCCGAGGATCGCCGCCGCCGCGCCGAACGCGAACACGAGACCGATCGAGAGCCTGTGGGTCGCTCCCGCGTAGCTCGCTGCGGCGACGAGCGTGGTCTCCCCCGGCAACGGGACCCCGAGGCTCTCGGCGGCCACGAGCAGGAACACGGCGGCGTACCCGTAGGTGTCGACCAGGTGGTGGACGCTCATCGGCCCAACCTTCGCGGACCGGTGACCACCACGAAGGGAGTCTACGAACCGGCGCACGTCCACGGACGGCACCGGTCCAGCCCCGCCGCCAGGGGCGCGACGCAAGCGCCGAGGTCGGTAGCGTGAGCGGGACCATGGGCGACGCGCTTGTCACGGACCTGTACGAGCTGAACATGGCCGCGAGCTACCTGCGTCGCGGCATGACCGCGCCCGCGACCTTCTCGTTGTTCGTGCGCGGGTTGCCCAGCGACCGCGGCTTCCTCGTCGCCGCGGGCATCGACGACTGCCTGGACTACCTGGAGACCTTCCGGTTCGAAGATGACGACCTCGCATGGCTCGCGCAGCAGGGGTTCTCATCGGAGACGCTCGACGCGTTCGCTGCCATCGGTTTCACCGGCGACGTCGAGGCCGTCGAGGAAGGCCGGATCGTCTTCGCCGGAGAGCCGTTGCTCGAAGTCACCGCGCCGCTTCCCGAGGCGCAGCTGGCGGAGACCTACCTGCTGAACCAGGTCACCTTCCAGACCGCGATCGCCACCAAGGCCGTACGCTGCCGTCTCGCGGCTGGACCCATCGAGCTCGTCGACTTCGCGCTCCGTCGGACGCACGGGACGCAGGCGGGAATGTGCGTGGCCAGGCTCTCGGCCATGGCCGGCTTCGTCGGCACGAGCAACGTCGCAGCGGCGAGGGAGCTCGGGCTCCACGCGGCGGGGACGATGGCGCACTCCTACGTCGAGGCGTTCCCGAGTGAAGCGGCCTCGTTCCGTGCCTTCGTCGAGGACCTACCGCCTCCCTACACGTTCCTGGTGGACACCTACGACACGCTCGCGGGTGTCGAGACCGCGGCACGCGTCGTGCACGAGCTCGATTTGACCGACAGGGTGTCCATCCGTCTCGACAGCGGTGACCTCGGCGAGCTCGCGCGAGGCGCGCGAGCCATCCTCGACGAACGGGGTCTCGGGCACGTCCACATCTTCGTGAGCGGTTCCCTCGACGAGTACATGCTCGAGGACCTCGTGGCCTCAGGAGCCCCGATCGACGCGGCGGGTGTCGGGACGCGCCTCGGGACGGCCGCCGACGCGCCGTACGTGGACTCCGTCTACAAGCTCGTCCAGGTGGGCAGCCGTCCTGTGATGAAGCTCTCGGCAGAAAAGGAGACGCTTCCCGGACCGAAGCAGGTCTGGCGCAGAGACGGGATCGCCGACGTCCTCGCGTGCCGGCACGAACCCGCACCCCCAGGAGCCGAGGAGCTCCTCAAACCTGCGATGCGCGGCGGCCGGCGGATCCTCGCGCGCTCTTCCATCCAAGACGCCAGGGCGCGTATCGATCGAGACCTCGAGCGGCTTCCCGCGGCTGCCAAGCGCATCCGCGCGCCAGACGCGCCCGAGCCCGTCCTCTCGGCCGAGCTACGGACGCTCGCGGGCGCGACGCGCGCCGCGGCGGAGAAGCTCGACCGCTGGCAGGACACTGCGAGCTGAGCGCTGGCAGCACCAGCACCTGCGGGGCTGGACCGAAGAGCGCCGGCAGCGCGCGAACCGAGACTGGACGCACAGCTCGTGCGTATTGTTCAGCCCGGCGGGATGACGAGGCTGTAGACGGGGCTCACGTCGGCACCCTGAGCACCGCTTCCCTTCGCCACGCAAACGCTGGCCGACGGGCAGCTGATGGCACCGATTGTCAGGTAGGACTGTCCTGTCGGGTTGGGCGCTGTCGGTGCGACGGCGAAGGTCACCTTCGACCACGTTGCCCCAGCATCGGTCGTTCCGAGGAGGACGGGCGAGCCCTCGTCGAGGGTGCTCCCGATCTTCTGGGGGATGGACTCGGAGCCCGAGACCCAGCACTCTGCCGCCGACGGGCAGGCGAGCCCGTTCAGTTGGGGGTTGGGGACATCGCCGGGCAAGGCCTCTGGCGTCCAGCTCCGGCCACCGTCGCTGCTCACGGCGACCACGCTCACCTCTGTCACCGCACCACTGGAGCACACATGTGCACCGCCAAAGCCCTGCGTCTTTCGCGCCCAGGTCGCGGCAATCCGTGACTCGGTCTGGGAAATGGTGCGCACGGCCGGCGCCATGGCGATGGACGCGAGCGACGGCCCCGGCGTCGCTCGTAACCGCGGCGACCCCGGTCGGGATGACTGCGTCCTCCGTCGAGTCGGTCTCCCCGACGACGGTGCACTGCTGCGGGGAAGTGCAGGCGAGCGCCACCATG
>JAJYXS010000048.1 GCA_021801615.1 Actinomycetes bacterium | reverse complement strand
CGCGCACGTCCACGCCGCTCACGCGCACGGTGCCTGCGGTCGCGTCGTACAGGCGCGGCACGAGCATGCTGATCGTGGTCTTTCCCGCGCCGGACGGGCCGACGAGCGCGACCATCTGCCCCGGCTCGACCCGGAAGGAGATGTCGTGGAGCACTTCGGCGCGCACGGGCGCCTCGAGCGTGGCGACGGCCTCGAGGGAGGCGAGAGAGACCTCCTCTGCGCTCGGGTAGGTGAACGAGACGTGGTCGAACTCGATGCTGGCCGGGCCGCGGCGGATGGCGACCGCGTCCGGGCGCTCTTTGATCATGGGCTCGAGGTCGAGCACCTCGAAGATCCGCTCGAAGGAGACGAGGGTGGTCATCACGTCCAGGTTCAGGTTCGAGAGCTGCGTGAGGGGGCCGTAGAGGCGCGCCAGGTACGCGGTCAGCGCGACGATGGTGCCGATCGCCAGCACACCGTGGACCGCCTCGACGCCGCCGAAGCCGTAGGCGAACGCGGTCGCGAGCGACGCGGTGAGGACGAGCGCGACCATGAAGATGCGGGCGTACAACGCCTGCACGACGCCGATGTCACGGACGCGGGCAGCCTTCACGTCGAACTCCCGCTGCTCGGCTTCGGGGCGGCCGAAGAGCTTGACCAGCATCGCCCCGGACACGTTGAAGCGTTCCTGCATGACCATGTTCATCTCGGCGTTCAGGTCGTAGCTCTCCTTGGTGAGCGTTCCGATCTTGCGTCCGATGAAGCGGGCCGCCACGAGGAAGGCGGGGAGCAGCACGAGCGCGATGAGGGTGATCTGCCACGACAGGTAGAGCATCGCCCCGAGCACGATGAAGACCGTCACGAGGTTCCCGACGACGTTCGAAAGGAGTGTCGTGAAGGCCTGCTGCGCGCCGATGACGTCGTTGTTGAGGCGGCTCACCATGGCCCCGGTCTGGGTCCTCGTGAAGAACGCCAGCGGCATCTGCTGGACGTGCTCGAAGACCTTGGAGCGCATGTCGTAGATGAGGCCCTCGCCGATGATCGCCGCGACGCGCCGCTGGTAGAGCGAGAGGGCCGCTGTGAAGATGGCGACGCCTGCCGCGAGGAGCGCGAGATCGACGACGAGGCCGGCGTTCCTCCCCTCGATGCCGCGGTCGATGATCTCGCGCAGGATGAGCGGGTTCACCGCCCCGGCCACGGCGCCAAGGACCACCACCGGCACGAAGATCATGAGGATCTTGCGGTAGGGCAACGCGAAGCGGAGCATGCGCCGGGTGGTGCCCTTCTTCACGCGGTGCTCGAGCACCGAGCGGTCCTGGCGGAAGGAGCGCATCCCCATCCAGCCCGCGGCCATGCCGCCCGCGCCGCGCATCTCTCGGTCCCTCGCTCCTCTCGATCCCGCTGGCGGTCAGCCGGTCGACCCGGTCGGCCGGTCAGCGAACCAGTCCGGTCAGCCAACGAGCCCAGTCAGTCCCAACAGCCTGTCGGTCGGTGCCGGGGGCCGGTCCCAGGCTCGTGATCGGGCCAGCCTACCGGCGGCGCTCCGAGCGCCGTCTCGCAGCGCGCTCGTGCCCACGCTGCGGGTCCAGGCGTCAGGTCTGCTCGACAGGAGGCAGGGCGGGCCCGCCGGCGCCGAGCGCCGTGGGGTCCGCCGACGCGACCACCGACGCCTGGAGGCGGGCCCGGAGCCGAGCGAGGGCGACGAGCACTGGAAGGCCGAGCACTCCGATCATCACCGCGTTGCCCACGGCGCGGAACGTGTCGTAGACGAAGGACGTGAGGACGTAGAAGCGGGCGAAGTGGGCGAGCGCCTCCCCGAAAGGCATGCCCGCGCGGAACCCGAGCCCGGGGGAGCTCTGGTAGAAGGTCCAGTTCCACACGTCCATCGCCGCGCCGAAGCCGTACCCGGTGACGACGCCCACGACCGCGAGCACGACGGCGTCCCTTCGCGTCGGACGCCCGGTCCTCCTGCGGCCCGCGATGCCGGCGAGCGCCCCCACCCAGCCGACTGCGAAGAGCTGGTAGGGCAGCCAGGGGCCAAGGCCACCGGTCGCAAGGGCTGACACCACCATCGTGGTGGCCCCGAGAAGGAACCCGTACTCCGCGCCGAAGACGTAGCCGCCGCACAAGATGAGGAGGAAGATCGGGCTGAACCCCCCGATGCCGGTGACCACGACGGCACGAGCTGCAGCATCGATGGCCGAAAGGGCGGCGAGGAGCGCGAGGCGCCGGGTGTCGAGCCGGCCTGCTGCCAGCTCCACCGCCGCGAGCGCGGTGGCGGTGCCGACCCCGAAACCGGCCGCCGAGGCGGCCGCGGGTCGTCCTGCCCCGAGGAACGGCCAGAGGAACATCGCGGCGCCGACGAGCGAGGCGACGGGCAAGGCGGCGCGTGCGGGCCCTCTCACGGCAGGGTTCGGGGCACCGTCGGGCGGGCTCACGGCCCGACCCCGCGATCGCAAGCGAGCCTCGCGTCCTCGATCCGGACCACGCGACCGCAGAGCTCGCGCGCGAGCCCCACGTCGTGCGTCGCGGCCACCACGGCCGCCCCCTGCTCGGCGAGGCGCCGCAGGGCGTTCGCGAGCGACACCCGCGCGGCCGCGTCCATCCCCCGGGTGGGCTCGTCGAGGAGCGCCAGCGCCGGTCTTCCGGCCAGGACCACCGCCAACGCGGCCCGCTGACGCTGCCCGCCGGAGAGGTCGCGCGGATCGCGCTCTGCAAGGGCGCGAAGACCAAGGAGCTCGAGCACGTCGTCCGGCCCGCCGGCCACCTTGGACCACCGGAGGGTCTGTTCGACCTCGGCGCGCACGCTGTGGCGGTGCAGCAGCAGCCCCGGCTCCTGGGGCAGGTAGGCGACCCGGCCCGGCCGCCGTTCGACGACGCCCGAGAGGGGCGGGAGCAGCCCGGCGACCGTTCGAAGCAGCGTCGTCTTGCCCGACCCGTTCGGCCCCGTGACGATGACCACCTCTCCGGATGCTCCTGCGAGGTCGACGTCGAAGACGACTGGCCGGCCGCCGACACCGAGGGTCACCCCCGAGAGCGACCACGCCGTCGGGCCTTCGGCCGGTTCCGGAGGCGGCCCGTACGTGCCGGCGCGCTCGGCGAGGGGGCTGCCGTGGGCTCGATGCTCGACGACCTCGCGGGCGCGGCCGTCGTCGAGCGACACCCGTCGCGCGCCGGGGAGGTGGCCGAGACGGTGCTCGGCGACGACGACGGTGGCGCCGGCATCGGCCAGCGTGCAGAGCGTGGCGGTGAGGGCCGCCGCGCCACCCTCGTCGAGCTGGGACAGCGGCTCGTCCATCACGACCACGGGGGGACCGGCAGCCAGGGCGGCGGCCAGCGCAACCCGCTGGCGCTCCCCGCCCGACAGGGTCGAGAGGCGCCGGGCCGCCAGGTCGCCGATGCCCGCCTGGTCGAGCGCGTCCGCGACCAGCCGGCGGATGGACGAGCGGGGCATCCCGAGGTTCTCGGGGAAGAACGCGACCTCGCGCGCCACGGTGCCGCGCACGAAGCCCATCTCGGGCTCCTGGAAGACGAACCCGACGTGGCGGGCGAGGTGTCGAGTGGGGGTGGTCAGCACCTCCAGGCCGCAGACCATGGCGCGCCCTGAGATGGTCCCGCCGTGGAAGTGGGGCACGAGGCCGTTCAAGACCCGCAGCAGCGTCGACTTCCCGGACCCCGAGTCTCCCTCGAGCACGGTGAGCCCCGGGCGAAGTGCCAGGTGGACCTCGTGGAGCGCCGGCGGCGGTCGGTCCGACCACGCCGGATAGGAGTAGGAGAGCCTCTCGACCGCCACCGTGATCGCGCCGTCGGGCGCTGCGAGCGGACGGTCGCCGCTCACGCGGGCTCCGGCGGCAGCCCGTACCCGGCGAGGGCGACCAGGAGCGCCGGGACCAAGACGAGCGGCGCTGCCGACGGCACCGTGGGCACAGGGTAGGGGTACCAGCCGGTGTCGGCCCCGCTCAGGTGGGCCGCGAGCGCGCACACCACCGCCAGGACCCCGCCGAGCGCCACCAGCGCAGCACCGGCGGATCGCTCGCCTCCCGCCATGTGCGTGCGCCTCCCTGCGCCGAAGGCCCTGGCTTCCATCGACTCGGCCAGCTGGACGGACCGGTCGATGGCACCGAGGAGCACCGGGACGGCGAGGTCGACCAAGGCCCTAGCGCCTCTGGGCCGCCACCCCCGCAGGCGCTGCGCCTCTCGTACGGCGACGAAGCTTGCGGCGGTGGCAGGCACGAGGTTCAGCGCGGCGCCGAGAGCGGCGCCTGCACGATGGAGGGGGCGGGGGAGGGCGTCGACGAGATCGGTCGGCTCCACGACGACCGAGAGCGCGGCCGTGACCGACACCGCCGTGACGAGACCGAGCGCGATCGAGCCGCCGTCCGCGAAGCCTTCCGCGGTCACCTCGCCACCGACCAGCGGCAGCCACGACGGCAGGTCGCCGAGGACGGTGGCTCCCGTGTGCGACGTCAAGCCGTTGATCGCGACGGTGACGGCGCCGAGGAGGCCGAGGCCGAGGGCCAGCGGACGCAGCCGCCTGCCGGTCACCGCCCGCCTCACCAGCAGCGTCCAGGCGCCGGCGAGCACGACCAGCTGGGAGAGCGGGTCGGTGTCGAAGAGCGCGACCGCCAGCGCGGCCAGCACCCAGACGGTCGCCGCCGCCGTGCGGGTCACGCCGGGGTCGGATGCGGCGGCGGTGCCGGCGTGCCGCTCGGCGAGTCGTAGCGGAGGCCGAGCGACCCGCCCGGCGGGACCGTGAGGTCGCTGACGCCGACCGACGGGCTCGTCCAGGTGCGGCCGTTCGTCGACAGGAACAGCGCCCAGTAGTCCTTCCCCGACGGCAGGCACTGGGTGTAGTGGGCAGGGACGTCGTCCACCTGGCAGACGGCCACGCCGAAGCTGTACTTCTGGGTGCCGAGCTCGACGCGGCTCTTTGCCAGCAGCTCCAGCGCCGGAATGCCCTTCGTCGAGAAGCCGACGCAGCGTGCCAGCACGTCGCCGGCGGCGGGCTCGACGACCAGGCGGGCATGGTGCCTGCCCGGCACCCCTGCGCACGAGCCGGACGTTGCGGCCGGTGGGGACGCTGAGCCCGCAGCGCCGCTGCCGCAGGCCGCCGCGGCCATCCCTGCGGCCAGCAACAGCGACGCCGTCGCCGCCATGCGCAGCCCCGTGCGGGGGGACCTCCACCGAGACGGACCACTGGCCATGTCCCACGCTCCTCCGGGGTGCTCTCGCCCCGTTGTCGGAAGGGCAGCGGTCAGTGTCCTGACTCCGGATCAACGCTCCCCTCGACCTTCCAGCCGGATCGGCCGTGGTCTCGCGCGAGGGTCGCTCCCCGATCACAGTGGCGGCACCGTGCCGGACTCGCACCGGCTTCCTGGCTCCGCTGCCCTGTGTGCTGGCTGGATGCTAGCTCACGGCAAGGGGTGTGCGCCCGCTCGGCGACGCGTCGTCGGCCGCGCCCGTGCGCCGTGCCGCTCAGGCGCCCACCGCGTGCGCGCCGCCGTCGACGTGGATCATCTCGCCGGTGGTCATCGGCAGCCAGTCCGAGAGGAGCGCGACGCAGGCCTTCGCGACAGGGGTGGCGTCGCCCACGTCCCAGCCGAGCGGGGCGCGTGCCGACCAGGCGCCGTTGAGCGTAGAAAAGCCCGGGATGGACCTCGCCGCGACCGTCCGGACGGGTCCTGCAGCGACGAGGTTCACGCGGATCTTCTTCGGCCCGAGCTCGTAGGCGAGGTACCGGGCGAGCGACTCGAGCGCGGACTTCGCCACGCCCATCCAGTCGTAGGTGGGCCATGCGAGCGTCGAGTCGAAGTCGAGCGCGACGACCGACGCGCCGCCGTCGGCGCCCGAGACCTCGAGGAGCGGCAGGAAGGCGCCCACGAGCGACTTCAGCGAGTAGGCCGACACCTCGATGGCCACCGCGACGTCGTCCCAGTCGGCCGCGAACATCCCCGAGCCGAGGCAGTTCGCTGGCGCGAAGCCGATCGCGTGGACGAGCCCGTCGAGGCGGCCCCAGCGATCCGAGAGATGCGCAGCGGCTGCGGCGAGCTGCTCGAGGTTCGTCACGTCGATCTCGAGGACGTCGGGCTGGCCGGGGAGCCTCCTTGCGGTCCGGCGCGTGAGCGAGAGGCCTCGGCCGAAGCCCGACAGGACGATCTCGGCGCCTTCCTCGAGTGCGGTACGCGCCGCGGCGAAGGCGAGCGAGTCGTCGGTCAGCACGCCGGTCACGAGGATCCGTTTACCCTCGAGGATGCCCACAGCCGGGCAGGCTACCGCCGGACGCAGGTCGGGCCGGACGGGGGTGGGGCCGGGCACAGGGGCGAGGGCTTGCGTGTGCAAAGGTGGGTGGGTGGACGTCGGGATCATCGGAGGCACCGGGCCGGCAGGCCGGGGACTTGGGCTTCGCCTCGCCGCAGGCGGCGTATCGGTCGCGATCGGCTCGCGCGACCCGGATCGCGCGGCGGCGGTCGTGGACGAGATGGCCGCGCCCTGGCCCGGCCGCCTGGTGGGGGAGCTGCACGGGGTCGCCAACGAGGACGCCGCGGGGGCGAAGCTGGTCGTGCTCGCCACCCCCTGGGAGGGCGCGGTCCGCACGGCATCGGCGCTCTCAGGTCAGCTCGAGGGAAAGGTGCTCGTGTCCATGGGGAACGCGCTCGTGCGTGAGGTGGGCGAGATGCTGCCGCTCGTCCATCCGCGAGGCTCGATCGCGGCGGCCGTGCAGGCGGCGATCCCGCGCACGAGGGTCGCCGCGGCCTTCCACCACCTCCCTGCGCGCGAGATGGCAGATCTCGACTCCGGGCTGATCGCCGACGTGCTCGTGTGCGCGGACGACCCCGAGGCGACGGCCGAGACCATGTCCCTCGTGGAGCGCATCGAGGGGCTGCGGCCGCTCGATGCGGGCAGCCTGAGCCAGGCGGCGGCGATCGAGGCGTTCACCGCGGTGTTCGTGACGCTGAACATCCGCCATCGCGCGCACAGCACCCTCAAGCTCGCGGGGATCTGAGGTGCGGCTCTTCGACACCGCTCGCCAGGCGGTCGTCCCGTTCCCCCCCGCTCGGACCGTGACCGTGTACACCTGCGGCATCACCCCCTACGACTCCGCGCACCTCGGTCACGCGGCCGTCTACCTCACCTTCGACGTGCTGAAGCGCCGGCTGCTCGACGGCGGGTACCAGGTCCGCTGCGTACGCAACGTGACCGACGTCGACGACGACATCCTGCGCAAGGCACGCGAGCTCGGCGTCCACTACCTCGACCTCGCGGCCGAGGAGATGACGCGCTTCGACGCGGAGATGTCGGCGCTCGGGCTCCTGTCCCCGGACGTGGAGCCCCGTGCCACCTCGGCGATCCCCGACATCCTCGCGCTCGTGGGCGCGGCGCTCGACACCGGGCACGCCTACCGCTCGGAGGGCGCGGTGTACTTCGACGTGACGACGTTCCGGGACTTCGGCAAGGTCAGCCACCTCTCCGAGGACGAGATGCTCGTGCTCGCCGCCGAGCAGGGGGGAAACCCAGGGGATCCCGCGAAGCGCCATCCGCTCGACTTCGTGCTCTGGCAGCCGTCGCTCCCCGACGAGCCGGCATGGGAATCGCGCTGGGGCCCGGGCCGGCCGGGCTGGCACGTCGAGTGCTCCGCGCTCGCGATGCGCGAGCTCGGCCCCACGATCGACCTGCACGGCGGCGGCCGCGACCTCGTCTTCCCCCATCACGAGTGCGAGACCGCGCAGTCCGAGTCCGTGACCGGGCGCCAATTCGTGCGCCATTGGCTCCACGTGGGGCTGGTCGGCCTCGGGGGGCAGAAGATGTCGAAGTCGATCGGCAACCTCGTCTTCGTGGGAGACCTGTTGAAGAACTGGGACCCGATGGTCGTGCGGCTGGCGCTCCTCGCGCACCACTACCGTTCCGACTGGGAATGGGACGACGCGCAGCTCCAGCCCGCCGCTGAGCGGCTCGAGCGGTGGTCCCACGCGCCGAGAGGTGCCACGTCGGGCGAAGGCCGCTCCCTCGCGGCGGTCCGCGCACGCCTCGACGACGACCTCGATGTGCCCGGCGCCCTGGAGGAGCTCGACGAGCTGGCCGCCGCCGGCACATCGGTCGACGCGGGCGCGGCGCTCCTCGGCATCAGCCTGTGAGCAGGACGAGCGGCCGGAAGGTCCGAGGGACGGACCGCAAGGCCGGAGGGACGGAAGAGACCGGAGGGGAAGGGAAGGCCTCGATGGCGCGCACGGTGACGGTCCGCTTGCCCGACGGCTCGAAGCGAGAGCTGCCAGAGGGTGCGACGGCCGGCGACCTCGCCGCCGCGCTCGGCGCGCGCCTCGCGAGCTCGGCGGTGGCCGCCGACGTCGACGGGAGGCTGGTCGATCTCTCGACGGTGCTCGACGACGGCGCCTCGGTGTCGATCGTGACCGCCGAGTCGGACGCCGGCCGCGAGGTGATCCGCCACTCGACCGCGCACGTGATGGCCCAGGCGGTGCTGCGCCTCTGGCACGGGGCGCGCTTCGCGATCGGCCCGGTGATCGCGGACGGCTTCTACTACGACTTCGAGCTGCCCGGCGGCGCGCACTTCTCCGAGGAAGACCTGGGCCGGGTCGACGCCGCGATGCGCGAGATCATCGCAGAGGACCAGCCCTTCGTGCGCCAGGAGCTCTCGATCCCAGAGGCCCTCGAGCTGTTCTCGGGCCAGCCGTACAAGCAGGAGATCATCCGGGCGGTCGCCGCGGGCGCAGACGAGGTGGACGCCGCCGGCGAGGGACCTGCCACGGCGGCCGTCACGACCTACCGCAATTCCGAGGCGTTCGTGGACCTGTGCCGAGGGCCGCACGTGCCTTCGACCGGGCGGCTGGGCCACTTCGCGCTCACCAGGGTTGCCGGCGCGTACTGGCGCGGCGACGAGCACCGCCAGCAGCTCCAGCGGATCTACGGGACGGCGTGGGAGTCGGAAGCTGCCCTCGCCGACTACCTGCACCGGCTCGAGGAGGCCGAGCGCAGAGACCACCGTAGGATCGGTCAGGAGCTGGACCTCTTCTCGTTCCCCGACGAGATCGGCTCCGGCCTCCCGATCTTCCACCCGAAGGGCGGGATCGTCAGGCGGGAGATGGAAGAGTACTCCCGCCGGCGTCACGCGGAGGCCGGCTACGAGTTCGTGTACTCCCCGCACATCACGAAGGCCGCGCTCTTCGAGGTGTCGGGGCACGTCGACTGGTACGCAGACTCCATGTACCCCCCCATGGTCCTCGACGACGGCTCGACGTACTACGTGAAGCCGATGAACTGCCCGTTCCACGTGCTCGTCTACAAGAGCCGGCAGCGGTCCTACCGGGAGCTGCCGATGAGGCTCTTCGAGTTCGGCTCCGTCTACCGCTACGAGAAGTCCGGGGTCGTCCACGGCCTCACCCGCGTGCGCGGGATGACCCAGGACGACGCGCACCTCTTCTGCGCCCGGGACCAGCTGGCAGGGGAGCTGGACGGGACGCTCACGTTCGTGCTGGAGCTTCTGGGCGACTTCGGCCTCGACGACTTCTGGCTCGAGCTCTCCACGAAGCCCGAGGAGAAGGCGGTCGGTTCCGACGAGGAGTGGGCCGAGGCCACCGACGTGCTGCGCGACGT
>JAJYXS010000132.1 GCA_021801615.1 Actinomycetes bacterium | reverse complement strand
CCTGCGTTGAATAGGCCTCGATCACGCCAGAGGCAACAAGTGCGTCGAGGCGCTCCTCGTCGTAACCGAGCACCTCGGCGAGCACCGATCGGGTGTCCTCGCCGAGACGTGGTGCACCCCGGCGAATCCCTGGGGGGGTGTCCGACATCGAGATCGGTGGCCTGACCGTCCGGATCGGCCCGGACGAGCCCTCCTGTTGGGTGACGATCATCCCAGTCTCCACCACGTGGGGGTCGCTGACGACGTCTTCGTAGGTGTAGACGGGACCGCCCCACAGGCCGCAGCGGTCGAAGATCTCGATCCACTCCGACGTCGTCCGCTCGCGGAAGCGGTTTCGGATGCGGGCGTACACCTCGTCCCGCCGGTTGGCAGGATCGGCTGGGTCGGTTAGGGTCTTCAGCCAGTCGTCCTCCAGCGCCTCGCCGAGGGCTGGCAGCGGGCACATCGCGAGCGTAATCCAGGCATCTTTCGTCTCGTACACCCCGTAGGGAGCCCCGATCGAGGCGTGCGCCGTCCACTCCCTGCCCCGTCGGGGCAAGGAGTGGGAATTAAGGAATGTGACGAACTCCTGGAGCTGGGAGTCAAGGATCACCGAGAGCATGTTCACCTCGACCTTCTGCCCGGTCCCCGTACGCTGCCGTGCAATCAGCGCCGCGAGGATGCCGATCGCCGCCTGATAGCCCGTCATCACATCCGCGCCCCACAGGGCACTCGGCAGGGGCGGATCGCCGAGCTTTCCGACGGAGAACATCGACCCGCTGTAGCCCTGGACCACCAGGTCCTGGCCAGGCCGGTTCCGATAGGGTCCCTCAGAGCCGTACCCGGAGATCTGGCAGTAGACGAGCCGTGGGTTGATCGCGTGCAGCTCCTCCCAGCCGATGCCGATCCGTTCTGCCGTTCCGATCCGGAAGTTGTGGAGGATCACGTCGGCGTGGCGGACAAGCTCCTGGACCACCTCGCGTCCCTGCGGATGCTTGAGGTCGACGGCGACGCTGCGCTTGTTGCGATTCAACGCGAGGAAGGTTGTCATCAGACCGTCGACCCTGGTGTCGCCGAAACCGTAGCGGCGGTTGAACTCACCCGTCCCGGGCGGCTCGATCTTCACCACGTCGGCGCCGAGGTCGCCCAGCCGCATGCCGGCCAGCGGCCCTGCCAGCATCTGGGTAACGTCGAGCACGAGCACACCCTTCAGAGCGCCCGGGGACAAGGACACTTCGGCAGGCATGGCTGACTCGCTCAATGGGTGTCTCCTTCGTACCTCATGGCCGGCCAAACGTAAGGTAGGCAACGGGGGCGGGCTGTTCGATCGAGGAGCGATCAGGACGCGAACCGGCGGCCCACACCCCGGACCCGCTCGATGATCAGCTGGTAGTTCTGCAGGACGACGGCGGTGACGAGTAGGCCGCCGGTCGCCACCTGCTGCCAGAACTCCTGCAGCCCGACGAGCAGAAGCCCGTTGTCGAGGGTGGCGAGCAGAGCGACACCGAGAATCGCGCCGAGGACCGACCCGCTGCCCCCCGCGAGCGAGATCCCGCCGAGGAGGATCGCAGTGATCGCGGTAAGCTCGAGCCCGACAGAGCCCTCTGTCGGCTGGGCCGAACCCGTCTGGGCCGCGAGGAGCACCCCGGCCACCGCCGCGCAAAGACCGCTGACGACGAACACCATGGTCGTGTACCGGCCGACCTTGATCCCGGCCAGCAGGGCGGCGCGGGCACTGCCGCCGACAGCGTAGACTTGACGGCCGATGTCGGTGTACCGCATCACGAAGATCCCGATAAGACAGACAACGAGCAGCACCCAGACGAGATAGGGCACCCCTAGGCCACTGCCGGTGCCGAGCACGTTGAAGAAGTTGCTCGCGATTCCGATCTCCTGGCCGCCGGTTGCCAGCAGGGCGAGCCCGGCGTAGGCGGAATAGGTGGCGAGCGTCGCGATCACCGAGTTGACGCCGACGTAGGCGACCATCAGGCCGTTGACGAGGCCCGCCGCCACCCCGACGGCGAGACCGGCGAACACTCCGGCGACCACGCTTTCGTGGCTATCGACCATCACCACGGCGGTGACCGACGACACCAGCCCGGCGGTCGAGCCGACCGAGATGTCGAGCCCGCCGGCGATCATCACGACGACCTCGCCGATGGAGACGATGCCGAGCAACGAGGCGCTCGTCGCGATGTTCAACAGGTTAGACGGCAGCATCTCCCGGCCATTAGACAGGCCGGAGAATGCGCCGATCAGCAGGCCGAGCGCCACGAGCAACATCAGTATCCGCCGGGCGTCGGTGCCGCCCAGCACCCGGAGTCCACCGCGGACGAGGTGCGCCGCGTACGGCTGACGGACCGGCCCGGAGGGCATCGGGTCGAGTTCTTGAACTGCAACACCCATGGCGTTCCTATCCTTGGTCAACGCTGGAGGGAAGGACCGCCCCGGACGCTTCCGCCGGGACATTGTCCACTGTCGTGACGGTGCTGAGCTCGCCAAACATCGCCGCCACGAGCCGGTCTTCGCTCAGCTCCGCCCGGGGGACGTCGGCGACGAGTTCGCCCCGGCGGAGCACGAGGACACGGTCGCAGAGCAGCGTCAGCTCGGGAAGCTCCGAGCTGACGAGCACCGTCGCCGCTCCCGACTCAGCGAAGTTCTCGATCAGTTGGTAGAAGGCTTCCTTGGTGGCGATGTCGATACCCTTCGTCGGCTCGTCGAGTACCCAGAGCCGGGGTTTGAGCGCGAGGTTGCGGGCGAGCACCACCTTTTGTTGGTTTCCTCCCGAGAGGGAGGTGATTGGAGCATCCGGCGAGGAGCAGCGGATGTTCAGCTCCTGGACGAGACGCTGGACCATCTCGCGCTCGCGGGCGCGGCGAACCACGCGCATCCTGCGGAGATCGGCGAGGCTGGCCAGCGCGATGTTCTCTCGGACGCTCCGGGTGAGGACCAGGCCCTCGAGGTGGCGGTCCTCCGGGACGTAGCCGATGCTGGACTGGCGGGGCCCGCGGAAGGTGCCGGCGACGTTCGAACCGTCGACCATGATGCGCCCGTCCGTGACGGCCTGGGCGCCGACGAGCGCCCTCGCCAGCTCGCTGCGCCCGGATCCGCCGAGACCGGCGACCCCTAGGATCTCGCCCGCGTTCACGGTGAACGACACCCCCCGGAGCTTGCGGGTGCTGAGCTGCTTCACCGCGAGGACCGGCGTCTCCCGACGGGCATGTGACCGGTGGGTGACGGTATCCGCGATCTTGCGGCCGGCCATCTCTGTGATCAAGGTGTCGAAGTGGACTCCGGCAGCATCCTCGTGCTTGCCGACGAGTCGCCCGTCGCGGAGCACGGCGATCCGGTCGGCAAGATCTTCGATCTCCGCGCGGCGGTGGCTGACGTAGACGACCGCCGCGCCGCCGTGCTTCATCTCGCCGATCAGCTTGCGGAGCTGCTCGACCTCTTCGTGCCCCAAGGCCGATGTCGGCTCGTCGAACGCGACGAGCTGGGGCCGGGCGACGACCGCCCGCAGGATCTCGACCAGCTGGCGGCCCGATGCGGTCAGCTTGGCCGCCGGCTCGCGACCGTCGATGCGCCGCTCCAGGCCGTGGCGCGAGATGAGGTCCTCGCAGGTCTCGTGGGCCGCCTGGCGACGGAAGACACGGGCGGCGGTCGGCAACAAGCCGAGGAAGATGTTCTCGGCGACGGTCAGACCCTCGACGATGTCAGGCTGCTGGGGGATGATCTTGATCCCCGCGTTCCTCGCGTCACGGGGGCTGCGCAGCTGGAGGGGCTTGCCGTCGCGGTAAATTGCCCCACTGCTCGGCGGGACGAGCCCGGCGAGGATGCCGAGCAGGGTCGACTTGCCCGCTCCGTTCTCGCCGAGGAGCGCGGTGACCTTTCCCGGCTGGAAGTCCAGCGACACTGAGTCGAGGGCGCGAGTGACCCCGAACTGCTTGCTCAGCTCACGTACCTCGAACATCTGCCAGCTCCCCTCCTCGCCAGGACTGGTCGCCGCCGCAACATGTCGTTCCGCACCGGAGGCACCGCCCGCCGCCGTCCGACGACGAGCAGCGCCCCCGCTGCGCTCTTTGCATCAGGATGGGTCAGGCTGAATCACGATGGCTCCGGTCGGTTAGCAGTGGCCTTCGATGCTCTGGAAGTTGCGCGGGGTCACCGGCACCGCCGGAATCTCGGTCGTGAGCGGCATCGGCCTGTGGTGAACGATGTAGTTGTACAGGACCTTCACCGCGTCGGCCCCGATCACGTACGGGCTGAAGTAGTTCGACGCCACCATGCCGGACGGCGCGGCGCCGGCGACCCAGTCGGTGCAAGAAAGGTCACCGCCGAGGCCGACACCGATGATGTCCTTCACCGGGACATGCGCTTGGATCAGTGCCTTCCCGGCGCCCACGACGCCGTCGTCGTTGCAGCTGGCGATCAGCCAGTGCTGGACGCCCGGGTGGGCGACGACAACCGGACCGACCGCGGTCAGCGCCTTCTCGACCGTACCATCATAGGGGACGACCAGAATGTGGTTCTTCAGGAAGGATGGGTTTGCCTTCAAGAAGATTGACTTCTCGGCGTCGGTCCGCAAGGTGCAGGTCTGCAGGCCGGGAAGCTCGACCGAGATGTAGTCGGTACTCGCTGCCGTCCATCCGGACTTCTTGTACAGCTGCGACAGCTGGCTGCCCGAGTTAGCCCCCGCCTGGGTCGCGTCAATGCCGACGAGCGGCACCGGCTTGTTCCCAGGGCCGTTGAAGTTGTTGTCGATCGCGACCACCGGAATGTGGGCAGAGTTGGCGATCGAGACGATCCGCGGGCCGAGCGAGTTCGACGGCGGAGCGATGATGATGCCGGCGACCCGCTGCGCCACAGCCGACTGGACGTCGCTGATGGTCGTCGACGAGCTGGCGTTGACGTTCTCGACCAGAACCTTCGCCCCGAACTTGGCAGCCTGGCGCTGGGCGCCCTGAGCCTGCTCGACGAAGAATGACTGCTGGCCGTTGATCGTGATAAGAGCGAACGTGAGGTGCTCGGCGGCATGGGTCGGCTTCGCCGACGGGACCGACGTCGCCGCGCTGGCGATGCCGCTTGCTCCCAGCGCCACCGGTACGGTCGCCGCGACGATAGTGAGCGCTGCCCGCCGGTTCCCGATCCACCCGGACCGTCGCCCGGTCCGAGAACCTTTCATTGTCCTGTGCATGTCTGAAAACCCCCTCTTTCGATGGCTCTCTGCTTCAACAACGGCTTGTTCTGCGCTCTCGCTTCGGGTCACGAGCGCCCATGGCCGACGATGCGTCCCCCCGGTCCGGGCCGCGCCGCCAGCTAGTCGTCTTTAGGCTCTCCTGGCAGGCGGACAAGTAGGCGGGCTACCGCCCGCGACACGTGGCCGTTGGTTGATTCGAGCGCACATGCATCGCGTTGTCTCCGTAAGGCAACTAGCTTGTTGGTAAGAGCGGGTCGAACTCGACGGACGGCTGTTCATACGTCAGGCCCGTGCACGGTCAGGACTAGGAGCGCAGTCAGGCCGGCCGCACTTCGGCTCGCCTATTCCGATTCTGGCTGCCGGCATCTGCGCCCACAGCTGGTCAAGCGTCGGGCGGTCAGACGTGCCCGCCTTCGCTTGCGCCGCCCCCGGACGAGTCTCCCCGTGTTATGCATGAGCAACGCGCGACCTACTTCAGCGGCGGGCATTGCCGAACAGAGGCCATAGCTGCGACGTCGCCGCAAGCAGCCAATCTGCCAACAGCTATGCTGGCAGCCTTGGTCGTTACACCATTACGCCCTCCTCTCGCCTCGCCTTATTTCTAGCCGGTTCCACCCAATGACCGATCGATTGTCACCGTCTTGCCACCGGCCGCGGCGGAATTCACGAGCGCTTCGATCAGTTCGACCGAGCGCGCGGCAACCTCGCCCGAGGACTGGTTTTCTCCGCGCCCGTGGATCAGCTCGACGAATCCGTTCGGTGGACCTTCGGCGCTGTAGCGACCGCTTCCCGGCTCGAGCGGCACCGTGCGATGGGCGCCGTCGTGCCGGCGAATTTCGAGGCGTTCGCGCTCAAGATCGAGCAGGAGGACGCCCTCGTCGCCGAAGATGCGGAGGTCGACCTGGAACGGGTCGTCGTCGGGGAGGCTTCCCGCTCCCGAGAAGGCGCCGAGGGCGCCGCTGTCGAAGGTCACCACGGCCGCGTCGTAGAGGTCGACCGCGGCTGGCCCGGTGCCGGACCGGGCCATCACCTCGGCCGCCCGCAGCCTGGTCAGCCGGAAGAGCGCGGCGGAGGAGTGGGTGATCTGACCATGCGCGTAGCCTCCGCCCCTAGCGGGGTCTTGCCAGGTTTGGGGCTGCGGACTCGCCAGCGTCGGCTCCCACTCCGTCGGTGGGCCCCCTTCCTGCGCGGCGAACAGGGAGAGGGTCGGAGAGGCCATGTGGCAGAGCACGTAGCGAATCTCGCCGACAGCCCCTTCGGACATCAGCTGCCTAGCGGCGCGTATCGGTGGCTTGTAGTTCCAGCCGTAACCTACGACGAGGTGCCGTTCGCCCTCCCGGGCCAGTGCCACGAGCTCCCAGGCCTCGCTAGCCCTGAGCGTCATCGGCTTTTCGCAGAGCACGTGGCAGCCGCGCCGCAACGCCGCCCTGGCATGCTCGTAGTGGAGGTGGTGGGGCGAGCTGACGACGACCCCGTCGAGATCGGCGCTCAGCAGTCGGTCGACGTCGTCGGTAACGAGGCCGACCCCATAGCGCTCCCGGAGCGCCTCCAGGACGGCCGGGTCGAGGCCGCAGACCGCGGCGACGATAGCGTCCTCGCGAGCGGCAATCTGCGGTATGTTGTTCACCGTTGCCCACCAGCCGGCACCGATGAAGCCAATGCGGGCCGGTTTGGTCATGTCGAGGCCCACCGAGCGAGCCCGTTGTGCAGCTGGCGCTTTACCAGCCGATACCGCTCAAGCCGCTCAAGGTGGCCGAGGAGGGGGTACACGAGTAGGAGTTGAGCCGCTTCGCTCCAGTCGCCGACCCGGGGCGCGATCGTCAGCACCAGCTCGCGGGTGGGGACCGGGGCGCTCGACGAGGTCAGCTCCTTGCGGAGAGCGGCATCGAGCCGCTCCGAGAATGCCTTGCTCTCGTCGAGGAACTCATCGATCTCTCCGCCGGTGAGCACCGGGAAGTGAGCTGTGAGCAGGAATTCGGGATGACGGTCGCGGGCGCGCTCGATGGTAGCGAGATACGGGTCGACGTAACGGTACGTTGGGGGGAACGCCGGCTTGCCGTCCCGGGTGCTGAGGGTCGACCAGAGTATGGCGTCGGAGACGAGCAGCGCCCGGTTGCTGGCATCCCACAGGGAGAGATGGCCACGGGAATGGCCCGGGGTGTGCAGTACCTCAATCCGGCGCGAGCCTCCGAGGCGGAATTGCTCGCCGCCGCTTAGCGACACGTGCATCGGGACCGTCCGAGTGCTCTGGCGGGCGAAGTCCTTGGCCTCCGCGCTGTCGGCGATCGCGTGCTCGACCGCGAACTCTCCGTAGCGGTCCTCGATCAGCCGCTCGACGTCCTCGACCATCGAGCGGTCGAGCTCGTGGCAGGCGAGCCGGGCCCGGGGCGCGATCTCCTGCAGCGACCGGTTGCCGCCGAAATGGTCGAAATCAGCATGGCTGATGACGACCCAGTCGATGCTCGCCGGATCGCGGCCGGAGCTGGACAGATAGGGAAGGAGCGCCTCGGTGATCGAGCCGTCGAGGCCGGTGTCGAACAGCAGTGACGACTCCTCTCCCTCGAGAAGGTAGAGGGCGACGAAGCGGTCCCCGAGGGAGGCCTCGACACGGTGAATTCCAGGCGCGAGCTCCATCACTCCCCCTTGAAGACGGGTTTCCGCTTGCTGAGGAACGCCTCACGACCCTCGTTGCTGTCGCGCGTCGTGAAGCAGTAGGTGAACAGGTCGTTCTCGTACGCGAGACCGAGGTTCAGGCTGCTGCTCTCCGAGACCCGAACGAGATGCTTGGCGAGCTGGACCGCGATCGGGGCGTTCGCAGCGATCTTCTCGGCGAGCTCCTCGGCGCGGGCATCGAGCTGCTCCGCCGGCACGACGCGTTGCACAAGACCGCACGCACGCGCCTCCTCGGCGTCGATCAGGTCGCCGGTCAGCAGCATCTCCAAAGCCTTGCCGTAGCCGACCAGGCGGGGCAGCAGCTGGGTGTTGCCGGCGCCGCCGACCCACCCGAGCTTGATCTCGCCCGCTCCGAACCTGGCGTCCGGCGTCGCCAGGCGGATGTCGCAGGACAGCGCCAGTTCGAGACCGCCGCCGATGGCGTAGCCGTGGATCGCGGCGACGATCGGCTTGCGGACTTCCCAGATCGCCCGGCAGTAGTCGACGCGGTTGCGAAGACTCCAGTTCGACCCGTACTGGTCGAGCAGCCTGACGTCGCTTCCCGCGGAGAAGGCGCGTTCCCCGGCGCCTTTCAGGATGACCGCGCGAATCGAGTCGTCCTCATTCAGGACCTGTCCAATGCGCTGCAGCTCACGAGCCATCGGCGCGGTAACCGTGTTCAGCTTCGCCGGCCGGGCGAGCGTCACGGTGGCGACGGCACCGGCGCGGTCGAACTGCACGTCGGCTAGTTCCACGGTCACGAACAGCTCGCCCCCCAAAGACCCGTCTCAGCCATGCATCGGCCGCCGACCGCGTATGCTAACGCATTCAGCAGATTATCGTCAAGTATGATTAGTTGTCCCCGAAGCGACAGGCCAGGAGGGTCCGGATGTCTACTCAGGCGGCGAGCCGGCCACAGCGACGCCTCGTGGCCGTCGTCACCGGCGGGATGAGCGGGATCGGGGCGGCCACGGTCGAGCGGCTCAGGACCGAGGGCCTCGCCGTCCTAACGATGGATCGAGCAGCGGGAGCAGATCTCTCGGTCGACGTCTCGAGCGCCGAGGAGGTCCGTGCCGCCCTCGGAGATGTCGGGGACGTCGACGTCCTCGTCAACAGCGCCGGGATCGCCGGGCCGAACAAGCCGCTGTGGGACGTCACCCCGGAGGAGTGGGACCGCACCTTCGCCGTCAACGTCTCGGGAACCTTCAACACCTGCCGGGTGCTCGCGCCCGGCATGCGGTCGCGGGGCTGGGGACGCATCATCAACGTCGCCAGCATCGCGGGCAAGGAGGGCAACCCCAATCTCTCCGCCTACTCGGCGAGCAAGGCCGCCGTGATCGCGTTGACGAAATCGCTCGGCAAGGAGCTCGCCACCTCCGGGGTGCTCGTCAACGTTGTCGCGCCGGCCGTGATCGATACGCCAATGAACGCGGCAACCGACGCCGCGGTGCTCGACTACATGGTCCAACGGATCCCGATGGGCCGCACCGGGAAGCCCGAGGAGGTCGCCGAGCTCATCGCCTGGCTGTCCTCAGACCTCTGCAGCTTCTCGACCGGCGCGGTCTACGACGTCAGCGGTGGCCGCGCCACCTATTGACCTGGCCGGGGTTAGCCTTCGACCTTCTCATCTACGCTGCGACGTTCTCCCAGGCCAGGCGGATGAAACCGACTTCCTGTGTGGTGACCGGCCCTGGGTCTGCTCGCCGATTGCGGCTCCACCGGCATCGATGTGGCTGCTGGTAACGATCTGGTGACCGTGGTCACCGCCTGAGCACTGGCGTTTGGGTGTG
>JAJYXS010000116.1 GCA_021801615.1 Actinomycetes bacterium | reverse complement strand
GGCGTGAACATGCTTGCCCTGGTCGACGGGGTGCCCAGGACGCTGAACCTCGCGCAGGTGCTGACCCATTACGTCGCGCATCAAGTGGAGGTGGTGAGACGGCGATCCGAGTTCCGCCTGCGCAAGGCCCGAGCCCGGGCCCACATCGTCGAAGGGCTGCTGCGCGCCATCGAGATGCTCGATGCGGTGATCGCAGCCATCCGTTCGTCGGAGGATCGCCCGGCCGCGCGGACCGCCCTCATGAGCGAGCCGTTCACCTTCAGCGAGGAGCAGGCGAACCACATTCTCGACATGACCTTGGGTCGGCTGACCCGTCTCGGTCGCAGCGAGCTGGAAGAGGAGATGACGCAGCTGCGCGAGACGATCGCGGAGCTCGAGGCCGTACTTGCCGACCCGGCGAGGTTGCGCAGCGTGATCGCCACAGAGATGACGGCGATCCGGGACAAGTTCGCCGATCCCCGGCGTTCGGTGATCACCCACGACCCCGGGGACCTCGGAGTGGAGGACCTGGTCTCCGACGAGGAGATCGTGGTCACGACCACCGCCGAGGGCTACATCAAGGCGGTCGCCGCGGATGCCTTCCGCACCCAGGCGCGCGGAGGGCGTGGCGTGCAGGGTGCGAGGCTGAAGGAAGAGGACCTCGTGACCAGCGTGATCCACACGACGGCGCTCTCCTACCTCCTGCTCTTCTCCAACCGAGGCCGCGTGTACCGATTGCGCGGGCACGAGATCCCGATGAAGGATCGGACGGCACGTGGTACCGCGCTCGTGAACCTCCTGCCGCTCGAGCACGGCGAGACGGTCCAGGCCGTCGTCGAGACGCGCGACTTCCCGGCCGACCACTATCTGGTGTTCGCGACGGCCCGCGGGCAGGTGAAGAAGACCGCCTTCAGCGAGTACGACAAGTCGCGCCGGGAGGGGTTCATCGCGATCAGCCTGCGCGAGGGGGACGAGCTGGTCCGGGTCGTGCCCACGACCGGCTCCGACGATCTCTTCGCGGTGACGAGGACCGGCATGACGATCCGGTTCTCGGAGAACGACGTCCGTCCGATGGGTCGGGACGCAGCAGGCGTGCGCGGGATCCGGCTGCGTGAGGGCGACGAATTGGTGTCGCTCGACGTCGTGAGGGACGAGTCCGACATCCTTCTCGTGACCGACGCCGGTTACGGAAAGCGGACGAAGGTGGACCGGTTCAGTCGCCAGGCACGTGGCGGCCAAGGCGTGAGGGGGATCCGGCTGACCGCAAGGCGGGGGCGGGTGGTCGCCGCCTTCATGGTCGGGCTCGACGAGGAGATCCTGCTCGTGTCGACCGGCGGGATCGTGATCCGTACCGCGGTACGAGAGATCGCTTCGCAGGGCCGCGACGCGACGGGGGTCCGTGTGATGAACCTGGACGAGGGACAGACGGTGGCGGCGGTCGCGAGGGTCTCGGGCGGCGAGTAGCGAGCAGGGGGACGACGGCGGAGAGCGCGAGGAAAGCCGGCGGCATGCCGATCGCGATCCCGCTCGCGCTCGCGGCGAGCTTCTTCACGGCGAGCGCATCGATCGCCCTGCGAGCGGCTGCGGCGCCCGCCCCAGGGGAAATGCGGTTCAGCTGGCGTCTCGTCACCTTCCTGGTGCGCAGGCCCGTGTGGTTCGTGGGGGTCTTGTGCATGGTCGGAGGCTTCGTCTTCCAGGTGGCCGCGCTGCACTTCGGCCAGCTCGCCGT
This sequence comes from Actinomycetes bacterium, assembly GCA_021801615.1. Lineage (GTDB taxonomy): Bacteria > Actinomycetota > Acidimicrobiia > Acidimicrobiales > RAAP-2 > JAJYVT01. Next base: position 7,912 of record JAJYXS010000116.1, on the reverse strand, counting down.
GGTGCAGCCCGTGATGGCCTCGGAGCTGCTGATCGTGTTCGCGTACCTCGCGCTGCGTGATCGCGCACGCGTCCGTGCGCTCGAGTGGGCGGCGGCAGCCGGGGTGGCGGCGTCGCTCGGCGGCTTTCTGTACGTCGCGGACCCTTCGGGTGGTTCCCCCACGAGCGCAGGGCTGGGCGAATGGCTGGAGGCCGCCGGCGCAGTCGCCCTGGCCTGCCTGGTCGCGGTCGGCCTGTCGGCGATGCGCGGGCGACGGGGTCGCCCTCCCACGCCCGCGCGCAAGGCGGCATTTCTCGCCATCTCTGCGGGGTTGACCTGGGGGTTCGTTGCCGCCGTCGTCAAGGAGCTGAGCGCCTACGTCCCGCAGGGCCCGGTGGCGATCTTCGGGAACTGGTCTCCCTACGTGCTGATCGGAGTCTGGACGGTCGGCATGTTCCTCGTCTCGAACGCGTTCGAGGCGGGGCCGCTCGCAGCCTCGCAGCCCGGGCTCACGATCGTCGAGCCGGTCGTCGCGAGCTTGCTCGGGATCACGCTCTTTCGCGAGCACATCCGCAACGGTGTCGCTGAGCTGTGCGGGGAGGCACTGCTCCTCGCGGTCCTCGTGGGGAGCGTTCTGCTCCTCAGTAGGAGCGCTATCGTCGAGTTTGACGACTCGCGCGGGCATCGTGCGGGGGGTGACGATACGACGTCTCGTGAAGGACGCATCGCCCGGTGACGGATCGCCCGGTGAACGAGGAGAAGAGGACGCTCAGGGGGCGTACGCTCGCAGTCGAGCCCCGGCGTCGCTGGAAGCCCCAGACCCAGGGGACGCGTTTTTGGGTGAGTCCTTATCCTCTGTTTGGCGATCTCTTAGGTACGCCAGGTGTACTGGCCTGGTAGGCCAGGCGCACCTGCTTGGCCCCGGGGTTCCTAGCCTTGTCCAGAGCCCCTGAGAGACCCGAGATGGACCGAGCCTTCGACCGGGCTCGGCGACCGAGGAGAGACCATGAGCGAACGAGCCCCCGAGGACAACCGGGACCCTCAGCGCAACGGACCCACTCAGCCGGGCGGACCGGCGGGGTCTTCGCGCCCTGAGGACGTGCCGTGGTGGCAGCCGTCCCCTCAGCCTTCCGGCTCGACGCACCCACAGGGAGGCGGGCCACAGGGCGCGTCCCCACTGGGCGCGTCCCCACAGGGCTCCTCCGGGTACGGCCAGGGGGGCCCCGGTGGGCCGGCTTGGCCTGGCGGCGGCTGGCAGGGTGGCCAGTGGCCCGCAGGGTGGTGGGGATGGGGTCCGCCGGGAGGCAGCTGGGCGCAGCAGGGTCAACCGCAGACATCGCGCAGCTCGCGTCGCAGGGGCCTGCGCGCGGCGCTCGCGGTTGGGCTCACGGTCCTGGCGCTCCTCGTCGGCGTCGGGGTCGGCTACGGGGTATGGAGCGGCGGGGGGGCGGCGTCGGCGTCGGGCCGCTCCTTCGTCCCGAGGACCGGCCAGGGGTTCACATCCACGACGACACCGCTGACAGGGCCCCGGGGCACAGGCGCGACAAGGGTGTCTTCGGCGACCGGCGCGCCCTCGGACATCGCTCGGATCAGGGCCGAGGTGATGCCCGGGCTCGTCGACATCAACGGCGTGCTCGGCTACGAGACAGAGGAGGTCGCCGGGACCGGCATGGTCCTCACCCCCACAGGCAAGGTGCTCACGAACAACCACGTGATCGAAGGGGCCACGAAGCTCACAGCCGTCGACCTCGGCAACGGGAGGACCTACAAGGCCAAGGTGCTCGGCTACACCCGCACAGAGGACATCGCGCTCCTCCAGCTCGTGGGCGCCTCGGGGCTCAAGACGGTGCGCATCGGCAACTCCTCTTCGCTCAAGGTGGGCGAGCCGGTCGTCGGGATCGGCAACGCGGGCGGCACCGGGGGGACGCCGAGCGCGGCGGGTGGCTCGGTGACGGCCCTCGACCAGTCGATCACAGCGAGCGACCAGGGCTCGCTCGGCACGACGGTCGAGCACCTGAAGGGCCTCATCGAGACCAACGCGGACATCCAGCCCGGGGACTCGGGCGGCCCGCTCGTCACCACCTCGGGCGCCGTCGTCGGGATGGACACCGCGGCGTCGGCGTCGCAAGGCTTCAGCTTCCAGGGCGCGCCCGCAGGCCAGGGGTACTCGATCCCCATCGATGAGGCCGTCTCCGTCGCCCGTGACGTCATCGCCGGCAGGGCTGTTGGCACCCTCCACATCGGGGGGACCGCGTTCTTGGGCGTCTACGTGAAGGCCGTGGGCACAACGACGACACGCTTCCCGGGCTTCGGCTTCGGCGGTCTCGGCTTTACGACATCGACATCCACAGCCCCAACAGCCCCGGTGAGGAGCGGTGCGGCCGTCGCAGGGGTGATCCCGGGCACCCCTGCGCAGCGGGCCGGGCTCGCGGCCGGCGACGTCATCACGAGCCTCGACGGCACCCCCGTCACCGGCCCCTCCGACCTGACCGACCTCATGCTGCGCTACCACCCCGGCGACACGGTGAAGGTCGGCTGGGTGACGGGCTCTGGTCAGAGCCAGTCGGCGGCGATCACGCTCGCGAGCGGGCCTCCGGCCTGATCGCACCTGCACGCGCTCTGTCCGTCCGGCGATGAGCCGGGCTCGGCGGGGCACCAGAGGAGCGCCCCGCGCGCGCCTCGAGCTCGCGGGCGATGCGGCGGAGCATGCCCCGCAGGACGTGGCGCGCCCTGCGCTCGAGCTCCTCCGTCGTCTGCGCCGCGCCGTCGTCGACCTCCTGGTGCCAGACGCCCGACACCGCCAGCTCGCAGCGCTCGGGGTCGATCGGTTGGACGTGCAGCTCCCCTTCGAAGTGGCTCTGCCCACCAGGCTCCGACAGCCGCCAAGCGAGCAGGTAGCCCGTGGCGTCCGCATCGACGCCCGCATCGTCGCCCGAGGCGAGCGCGTCGATCGAGCAGTCGGCGACGAGCGGGGAGAGGCGCGCCGCCGATCCCGCGAGCTCGCCCACCTCGTGGACCGCGGCGCCGAGGATGGCGCTCCAGTTGCGGCGGGCGGCGAGCGCACCGTCGACCACGAGCGCCGGAAGCTCGACGTGGACGAGGTCTGCCAGCTCGACGGCGCGGGCGTGCGACCGGTGGGCGTCGACCGGGACCGGGTAGCTCCCCACTTCGATCGCTGCGTCGCGCGCCGCCACCTCGGCCAAGGAGGTCTCCGCCAGCAGCTCGGACAGCCGTGCGGTCGCCTGGGTCCAGGTCTCGTGGAGCGGGCAGACGGCTTCCCAGCGACACGGACCCTCGCCGAGGGCGCAGCGCTCGGCCCTGAGCGGTCCCTCGGCAGCCTCGACGATCTCCAAGACGCTGATCTCTTCGGGTGGCCGTGACAGCCGGTAGCCGCCGTCGCGCCCCGCCCGCGACACCGCCAGCCCGGCCCTCACCAGGTCGGCGAGGATCTGCGACGCGAACGTGCGGGGCACCTCGGTGTCGGCCACGACCTCCCGGATCTTGCGGGGTCCGCCGGAGTCGAAGGCGCGGGCCAGCGCGATCGCGGAGCGCATGACGTAATCGCCGCGCTTGGAGAGCGTCATGTTCATGTCTCGACCTGCACGCTAGCGCGGGGCCGCCGGCGGGCGCCGGGTCACCGCACGGCGAGGGGCTCTGGCGGTGCAGCCTCGAGCTCCCGGGCACCGGCCAGGGCCCGGCGTGCGAACGCGATCGCCGCGACCTTGTTCCCGCCCCGGCGCAGCTCTGCCGTGGCCACGACTCGTGCGCCCCGGCGCTCGAAGGCCACGGCCATCTGCGCGAGGGTCGAGCGCGGGTCCACCCCGTAGGTGCAGAAGAGCGCCACCGGCATGCCGCCGAGCCGAGGGAGCCCGTCCAACCAGGCACGGACCGCCGGGGCCGGGCCCACCTTGGCCACCACGAACCCCTTCACCCACGAGCCGACGACGAGGACGTCCGCGCTCGCCAGCTCGTCTGGGCCGACCCGCTCGATCGGTAGGACCCGCACGCTCAGGCCCTTGTCGGTGAGCTCGTCGCCGACCGTCCGGGCGACCTGGGCAGTGCGACCCCCCTCGCTCGCATAGCACACGAGTGCCCGGCGGGCGCGCGCAGGCCTCTTGTGGTCCGGCCGCGACGGGCGCGCCGCGAGCAGCGCGCTGGCCGCTCGCCGACCCTGCGCCATGGCCTCGACCACCGTCGCCGGGCCCACCAGGGAGTCGCCGACCACCCAGATGCGCTCGCGCACGGGGAACGAAGCCGCCTGAAGCCCCACCTCCCGGCCGAGGGCGAGCTTGCCGACAGGGTTGTGGAAGGCGAACGCCGATGCCGGATTGGCGAGCACACCCGAGGCGGTCCACCTGCGGTCCGGCACCCCGTGCGCCTCGCGGCGGACCGGGGTGCCCGGGAGCCCGGCGGCGACGGCGGGGTCGACCCGGTAGCCCATGGCCATGACGACCAGGTCCACGTCCACGGTCTCGGCACCTTCGCCGTGCAGGACGGCGGGCAGCCGGTCGGCCCGCTCCTGGCGGGTCTTGGCCAGCTGTGCGCGGCGGACCCGCTGACCGTCGCCCTCGATGCGGGTGACCGTCCTCGCGAACCGGACGACGACCCCTTCGTCTCGGGCCTCCGCCAGCTCGTCGGGCCGGGCGAGGGAGAAGCGCTCGTCCAGCCAGTCCACGCACGTGGCCGCAAGACCGAGCCGCAGTGCGGTGCGCGCGACGTCCATGGCCGTGTTGCCCGCGCCGAGCACGAGCACGTGCGGCGGACGACCTCCTCCGGCGGCCCCCTCGAGGCCCATGGCCGACCGCCACGCGGGCGCGCCGTCGTCGGTCTCGAGGGCGGCGCGGGCCGTCTTCAGAAAGCTGGTGGCGTCGGTGACCCCCTCGAGGTCGGCGCCGGGGATCGGCAGGCGTACCGGGACGCTCGCGCCGGTCGCCACGACGACCGCGTCGTGCGAGGCGAGCAGTCCCTCGAGGCCGGCGGCGTCGATCTCGACCCCGCAGCGCAGCTCGACCCCGGCGTCCTGGAGCTGGCGCCACGGCCTCGCCGCGACTGCGTCGGGGAGGGTGAAGTCGGGGATCCCCCAGCCGAGCAGCCCCCCGGGGACCGGGTCCCGCTCGTAGACCGTGACCGAGGCGCCGCCCTCCAGGAGGGCCCACGCCGCCCCGATGCCCCCCGGGCCGGCGCCGACGACGCCGACGGACAGGTCCACGGCCGCGCCGGGCTCGGGCGGCGGCGGGGCCATGGTGTCGGCCACGAAGCGCTCGAGCTGGCCGATCGCGACCGGCGCCTCGCCGGCGAGCGACCACGTGCACGCCCCCTCGCACTGGGCCGCCTGGTTGCACACGCGCGAGCAGACGTCGGGCAGCACCGAGGTCCGGCGGAGGATCTCATGCGCCTTCGCGAGGTCCCGGTCGACGACGGCGGCGATGAAGCCGGGGATGTCGTTGTGGGCCGGGCAGCCCCGCACGCAGGTCGGGTCGGGGCACGAGAGGCATCGCTGCGCCTCGGCCAGCGCCTCCTCCCAGCTTCCCAGTCCCCGACGGACCTCCTCTACGTTTGCGACCAGCGGCTCGGGGTGCACCACCTCGGTGCTGGCCCGGGACCCGGCGAGAGCCGGCCCCGTGACCACGATCGCGCTGAACGGGCAGGTGCGCACGCACTGGCGGCATCCGACGCACCGCTCGGAATCGGCGACCGCCACCCAACGTCCTGCGTCCATGTCGAGCGCGCCGACAGGGCAGCGGATGACGCATTCCTGGCAGCCCGCGCACCGGTCCGCCAGCACCTGGACACGAGGCCTGTCCGTCCAGGTCAGTTGGTTCTCGGTCATCGTGATGGCCATGATCTCCTCCCGAGGTCCGGCGACCGTCAGCTGGCCGCGTGCATGAGGACGTACAGCACGCTCGCCGCCGCCCCGCAGGAGAGGACGACTCCGAGCGTCGCCAGTCGGACGCCGAGCGCGTTGTGGCTGACCGGCACCAGCTCCCTGCCGGCGATCCGCCACGTCGCCCAGGCCGCGGCCGCGGTGCCTGCGACGATCACGGCGACCTGCACCACGACGATCCAGCTGTTCGACAGGATGTGGAAGCCGTAGATCGACGACGAGGTCGACATGAAGCCGGCGATGTGCGCGACCGCGGGCACCACCCGGGCCGAGTGCTTGAAGAACTTCGGGAGCTGGCGGGCGAAGTAGTCGGCGCCCACCACAGGGATGAGCCCGTAGGCCATGGGGACGAAGAACGCCCGGAAGCGCGAGGTGCGGTCCACGAAGCTGTCGGTGTGCGTCACCGCCACGTCGCCGCGCCCGAGAGATCGAGAGACGAGCCAGGCGACCCCCGCCATGAGCAGCGCGACCAGCGCGATGAGGCCGACATAGTCGACCGGGTTCGGGTAGTGGGGGACCAACAAGTTTCGGTTCAGCCAGTTGTCCACCGTGGCGTAGACGTTGGTGGCGTTGAACTGCTGGAAGACGACCAGGCCCCACAGGATGGCGATGCCCCACGCGACGTCGGCCCGGCGCCGGCGCGGAGCGACCACCGAGGTCAAGGGGCGCTGGAGGAACAGCCCGACGTTGCCCTCGGGGCAGGACTTGTAGCACTCCGAGCACAATCCGCACGACAAGTTCGAGTCCGCGCTGCCCGGCCACGTGTACCACGGGCAGCCGAAGCCCTGCTCGCCGCCGCGCATGCAGTCCTTCGTCCGGCAGGACAGGCAGACCTCGTGGTCCTTGGTCCGGAACCCCGCCACCGAGCCCATCGACCCGACGGTGCCGATCAAGGTCGACAGGGGGCAGACGTAGCGGCAGAAGGTGCGCCGCTCGAAGACCAAGAAGAAGATCAGCGCCGACGAGACGATCCCGACGACCATCCAGGAGGTGTCCGCAGGGTTACCCGGTCCGGCGATGTTGAAGAACTCCTCGATCCAGGTGAGCACGACGAAGCTCACGACCGGGATCAGGAAGCCGAGACGGGCGAGAGGCTCGGGGAACTTGCGGCCGAGGCCGAGGGCCTTCTGGGTGCGGCGCCAGAAGGTGCGCCGCTGGACCCACTCGGCGAAACCCCCGAACGGGCACATCGCGCACCAGGCCCGACCCACCACCACCATCATCACGAAGACCAGGCAGAACCACACGTACCAGGTGATCGCGGCGCCGAAGTTCAACCCCGGGATCGCCGTGCCGAGGATCCCCACGAAGATCACGGTCCAAAAGACGATCTGGTTCGGCAAGATGAGGAGGAACTGGAACTTGCGGTTGCGCACGAGGCGGGCGAAGCGGGGGTTCGCCGTCAGCTCGAGGCCTGGCGCGGGGTCGGTGGCGGCGAACCGCTCTTCGAGCCCCTCGCGCTTCGGCGCCCGCAGGCGCACCGCCGCGGACAGCTGGTCGGAAGGGGCGATGCTCTTGCGGTCCTGCAGGTCGACGGCCATCGGCCCCTCCTTGCGTCGGTGACGGTCGGTGCCGCTCCGAGGCCGACCTACTTCCCCGTGAGCTGCTCCGAGTACGTGTAGTTCTCTACTGATGTTTTACTCTAGTTTGCTCTGGACTCTACGTCAAGTGAGAGAGTAAACTTTCGATGTGGACCTAGGGCTCTCGAGCCGTGGCCGGTACGTCGTGCGGGCGGCGTTGTTCCTCGCCGACGCGTACGGCTCCGGTGGCGTGCGGACGCGCCGGGAGGTGTCCGAGGCGATGGGCGTGCCGGGCGCGTTCGTGCCCCAGGTGCTGGGCGATCTCGTCCGGTCGGGGCTGGTCGTCTCGATCTCGGGCGTCGGCGGCGGCTACCGCCTGGCGCGTGCTCCTGGCGAGGTTCGGCTCTTGGACGTGGTCGAGGCGGGGGAGGGGTTGCACTGCGTCGCCGGCTCGACGGCCTCCTCCCAGCGGTCCGGCAGCAGAGTCCAGGAGCTGTGGACGGAGGCGAGCGCACGGTTCCGGCGCGCC
>JAJYXS010000103.1 GCA_021801615.1 Actinomycetes bacterium | reverse complement strand
GGTGGACACGTCGCCCCTCCCAGAGGATCTCCCCTTCGTCCGGCTGCCAAAGACCGGAGATCGTCTTGATGAGCACCGACTTTCCCGCGCCGTTGTCCCCCGAGAGCGCGGTCACCTTCCCCGCCGGAACGTCGAGGTCGACCTTCGTCAGGGCCCGGACCGGGCCGAACGACTTGGACAGGCCCCGCACGGACAGCAGCGGGGCCGGCGCTGTCGGACCGTCGAGGACAGCTGCGGAAACCGGCTGCTGCGCATCAGCCATCGGCGTCCCCCGGATTTCGCCGCAAGTTCACGCTCTCACCGTCCCTCGCTTCCGCCCATCGCGCCGCCTTTCCCTCCGTCATGGCATTCGCCGCGGAGCCCATCCGACGCAGCAATTTCACCCAACGTATCAGTCGGCCCCGCCCCCGGCTCTCACGAGCCGAAGACGGGGCCGACCCCAGGATCGCTCAGCAGCCTGGCCTCAAGGCGTGATGCCTGCCGCTTTGCAGTACTTCGCATATGTGCCGTGGCACAGTGTCTTCGTCGGCACGAACTTGTCCTTCACGATGGTTGTCTTCATGTTCTTCGTGGTGACCCACTCAGGCGTGAGGAGGATCGATGTGACCCCGATGTGCTCGGTCACGTCCTCGACCTTGCCGTTCACCAGCGAGTGCGGTGGCGTCTTGCCGGCACGGAGGTAAAGCGCGAGAGCGACCGCAGCCTGCGCCTCGAGGTAGATCGGCTTGTAGACCGTTCCGCACTGGTAGCCCGACAGCACGTTCTGAAGCCCGGTCAGCGTCGCGTCCTGGCCGGTGGTCGGGAACGTGTCCGGCTTGATCCCCTTGCTCTTCAGGTATGTGATGATCGGTGCACCGGTCTCGTCGTTCGGGATCAGCACGGCGTTGATTGTCGGGTGCGCGGTGTAGGCGGCCTCGAACTCGCTCGCCTGAACCGGAGGTGTCCACGTCCCCGCCGTCCTGCCGACGAGCGTGAAGATGTGCTTCTTGAAGTACGGTGTCAGCACACTGTTGTACCCCTCGGCGAACAGCGTGGCGTTGTTGTCCGTCACGGCACCGTGCATCACGAGGACGTGGGGGTTCTTCACGTGCCACGCGCTGATGCAGCTCACGAGCCCTTGACCCATCAGCTTGCCGACCCGCACGTTTGTGAAGCTGACGTAGTACCTCCGGCTCCCTCCGAGCGTGAGGCGGTCGTAGTCGACGACCGGCACGCCGTGATCGTTCGCATATGCCTCGATGGCAGCACCGGTGCCCGATGTCAGCGGGTCCATGAGGAGCACCTTCGCCCCCTTCGCGATGTCCGTCTCGGCGTCGGAGAGCTCCCGGGCGGTTGTGCCGAGCGCGTTCTGCACGATCTGTGTCGACGCCTTGATACCCGCGAGGGTCATCGACTTCTTCAAGTAGGGCGCGTCGAACTCGACATAGCGGGTGGAGCTCACGGTGTCGGGAAGGATCGCCGCGATCTTCCCCCTGCCTTGCTTGGCCAAGCCCGTCAGCTCCTTCATGACGGTGAATGTCAAGTTGAAGGACTTGTACGTGATGACGGGTGTCTTGCTCGCCCGTGCTCCGGACGCGCCGACGACTGGCGGCAGCGTGAGCGCCGCCGCCATCCCGATGCTGGCGACGACTGCGCTGCCCACGAACCAACGGGAACTTCGCATATCTGCTCCTTTCGCTCCAGGCCACGGGAACTGCAGACTCTGCTGCCTCGATGAGCCCGCCACACGTGTCCCTCAAAGGTGCCGAGCCTTCGCCGCCTCGCACCGCTTCCGCGGCCACTCTACGTTGGCCGATCTCTGACGTTCATGACGATTGCGTTACGATTATGAAGCTTGCTCGTCACTCTCGGCTCGTGATCGACACCTGTTCGCCCTGATCGTGATCGAGAGGCGTTCGCTGGAGGGGCGCGGCGTGGAATTGTCGTGTGGGCGTAGGATCGGCGACCGGGAGGAGCGCCGTGAAGGACCGGGAGGACAGGGACGGCGGGGTTCCACCCGAGGGCACGGGCGGGGAGGACGGGCTTCCACCCGAGGGTGCGGGCGAAAGCGGGGCCGAGAGTGGACCCGGAGGGCCCGGCACGGAGGCGAGCGCCGGTTCTCGCCCACTCGGAAGCTCATCGGAGATCGGCCAGCGCATGCTCAAAGACCTGCGCCGCGAAGCCGCCGAGGGGGTGTCCGCCGGTGAACGAGCCGCCGCCCAGCTCGGGCATGCCGCACAGGCGATGGAGCTCGAGATCGTCCCGACGCATCTCGAGGGGGAACGCGCGCTCGTCGGTCACGTGCTCGGCATGCACCTTTACCTCCCCGCGAGCCACCTCCACGGCCCTCGCGAAGCTCCCGCGCTCCTCTACCTGTTCGCCGACGCTCTGGCGGTCCGTCCGACCGACGACGCGCCGATGTCGACCGTGCCGCTGTTCGGCCTCCACATGGTGCTGCCGCCGGTCGCGGTCGCTCGCTGGGCTTACAAGGCGGGCCGGATCGAGCATGCGAACCTGGACCTCGTCAGGGAGGGGCAGCGCTTCGCGGACTCCCTCGGCGAATGGACCGTCGACGACTTCGCCGAGGCAGACCCGAAGCTCGACGTCCACCGCGCGAAGGCCCTGCCGGGACCGATCCGCGTGTACGAGCACCTGGGGCGTGCTCACCTGCTGATCCCCGCCTCCGAAGGGCGGCCCGTCCACCTGAAGAGCGCGCTCCCGGTGTCCTCCAACGCGTTCGTCGAGCTCTGGCAGCTCTTCACGCTCGTGACGTGGCCCCACGGGCTGAGCACGGAAGCGCCGTCGGACCCGCACGCGGATCCCCCGACCGAGCCTTCGGCCGAGCGAGCCGATGGCGATGCAGCCGATCGCGAGCGAGCCGATCGCGAGCGAGCCGATGGTGGGGGAGCCGGTATGAGGGCGGCGGGTCCGGAATGAGGACGAGCGAGCAGACGAGCGGCTCGGAGCTGCCATCCGCCGCGACGAGCGGCCTCGACGACCGGCAGGGCGCGACGCACCGGGGATCGCGACGCGTCTCTCGCTCGCCGCCTACGAAAAGTCGCACGACGCGACGGTCCGCCGCTCGGCCGCGGGACCCGGGCTCGACGTAGGCTCGTTCCCGTGCCAGCCTTGCAGGCCATACGTGGCCCGGTCCGGCCGGCCCTGTCGCGAGAGCTGCCCTCGATCAGGCAGATGCTCGTGCGCGCGTTCCACGACGACCCCCAATTCGAGTGGCTCATGCCATCCGGCTCTTCCCGCCCGGCGAGGCTGCACCAATTCTTCGGCACGCTGCTTCGCGTGGAGGGGTTCGGGATCGCAGCGATCGACGTCGTCACGACCGAGCACGCCATCAGCGGCGCAGCCGTCTGGTACCCGCCGGGATGCTGGCCGCCGCCGGCTACCCGTCAGCTCCGCGCGCTGCCAGGGTACGCGCGTGCCCTCGGCAGGAGGACGGCCGCCGCCAGCGCCCTCGTGGGCGCCGCGGCGCTCGTGCACCCGAAGACAGAGCACTGGTACCTCGCCTGCATCGGTGTCGAGCCGACCACACAGGGGACGGGTGTCGGTTCGGCCCTTCTGCGGTCCCGTCTCGCGGTGTGTGACGCGGGAGGAACCGCTGCGTTCCTCGAGTCGAGCAAGCCGAGCAACGTGCCGCTGTACTCGCACTTCGGCTTCGAAGCCCGCGAGCCGCTGAGACTGCCACCCGGTGCGCCGGAGATCACGCCGATGTTCCGTCCTGCGCGTGCCGAGCCGCTGCTCACGCCAGCCCGCGCCCGAGAGGGAGCGTGCAGATGAAGGCCTGCTCCTGGTTGCCATAGAGACGTCGCAGCTCGAGCCTGCATTGCGAGGCCGCCTGCTCGGTCGAGTCGCACGCCTCCGTGAGCTGCTCGAGACTGGGCGCGCTCACCGACACGTACCCGCTGAACCGAACGGACGCGTGCCCGTCTGCAAGCTCCTCTTCCCTTCGCACGGCGACATCCGCCTCCCGGGACCGGCGCGCCGTGGCGAGGAAGCCTCCCCTGCGGCGCAGCTCTGCGTCAGCGATGTCGGCGGTCCGCGCCCGCTCCGCCTGGCGGACCGCTCGCGACGGGCTGAGCGGCTCCATCACGACGGCGACGGTACGGCGCACCGACCCGAGCAGAAGGGGACCGAGGAATTCCGGACCGACGTCGACGCGTGGCCACTCGGCCACCCAGTACGTCGCGTGCCACGTGCCGTCGGCCCGCAACGAGCTCCACCCAGCCTCGGTCACCAGCGGCCACGGCCACCCGACCCCGCACGGAGGACACACGTGCCCGGCGCCGTCACCCTCGTCGGTGGCACGCCGGACCAGCGCCGCGAGCGCGCGCTCGTCGAGGACCTGCTCGACCGGGACGTCGGCGGCCTCCAGCTGACGCCGGAGCATGGCGACCTCTCGGGCAAGCAGCGTGCACGCTGCACGGTCGCCGCCTCCGAGCGACCGCATCGCCCGGGCCGCGGCACCCGCCGCGCGGAGCTGGACCGCGAGGTGCACGTCGTGGCGGCACGTCTCCGCTCCGGCGCTCCGCAGCAGGTCGGCGTAGGAGCGGTGTGCCGGCGCATCCTCCGCCAGCACCCCTCGGGTCGCGAGGTAGCCGGCCACTGCGGCACCGTCGTCGGGCACCGTCGAAGCCACCCACTGGACGCGGTGCACGACCGGCCGTTCTCGGGCCAGCGAGCTCAGCACCGATGCCCACGACGCGACGCGGCGCTCCTTCTCGTCGCCGGAGAGCAGGGCGAAACTGTGGCCGAGGAGCTGCATCACCGCGGTGTACGTCCTGGCACGCTCGTCGTGCACCACGGCCATCGTCGTTCCCCTCTGGCTGGCGGTGAACCCGAGCACGTGCAGGCCCGCGAACGCGCTCTGCCGAGGCCGCACGAGCCTGGGACGGGCCGCCTCGGGAGCACGTCGCGACCCGGCGACCAGGCAGGGAGCTCCGTTGGAGCCGATGCAGTGTCCCGCTGTCTCGATCCCGGCCCGGCGACGGCGGCTGCCGGCGAGGCCCGACGCCCCCCAGCGCACGACGGTCGGGAGCCACTGCTCGGCGGTGCGCCCCGCGATCGGCCACCACGCCACTGCGACGCTTCCGGCAACGAGGAGCACGGCGACGGCGACCGCAGGAAGCGTCGGCCGCCGGTGCAGCACCGCGATCGCCAGCACCGCACCCGCGGCGACGAGCGCGATCTGCCCGCCGCGCCATCCCGCGATCAGGCCACGCCGCTCGAGCGGGCCGAAGCGATACCGCGCCCGTGTCGCTGCCATCTCACGCTCCGTCCCGCCCATTCACGCTCCTCACGCGTCGTCCCATCCGCCCGACGCGTCATCGGTCTCCCAGCCACCCCAGTCGTCCTTCGGTCCCGGCTCGAAGCGGCTCAGTGGCTCTGTGCCGCCCCACAGGGGGGACGCGACGCCCGGAATGATCCCCCCGTAGCCGTCGGGGACGACGTCGTGTGGCCGCGCTGTCGCCTCGAGCGCGGCACGCACGCTCTCGGGAGATCCCTCCCACAGCGGGATTGTCCCCGGAGGCGGGGTCGGATCCCCTGGCGGGAATGCCTCTCGAGGCAACCAGCCGAGAGGGAGCTGCCGCCCTTCCTCGCCCCCGTGCCCGCCGAACGCGGGACCTGCCTTGCTGCCTGCGAGAGCTGCTTCCCCGACTGCAAGACCGGCCCCGCCGTTCGCGAGCGCGGCTCCGCTCCCGACGAGCCCCCCGCCGCCGACGAGCCCCCCGCCCCCGGCAAGCCCCACGCCACCGGCGCGCCCCCCGCCGCTCGTGGACCCGGACCCCGTCGCGTTCGAGCCGGTTCCCGGCATGCCACCGCCCGGCATGTGCTCGAGCATCCCCGGCCCGCCGATCCCGCCCGGTCCGCCGATCCCGCCCGGACCCACCGGCCCCGCTCCGCCCGAGGGCCCAGGCGCTCCGGGGTCCACTGTCGTCCCCGTGCCCGGCACGCCCGGTGTGAAGGGCGGCATGGCTGTCTGACGATGGGCCCCGTGCTCGCGCGCCTGGCGCAGCGCGAAGCCGACCGCGCTGTCGGGTGCCCTCCCCCACGCGGCGCGGACACGCTGGCGCGCGCCTTCCAGCTGCGTCGCGGCGCCGGCCTCCACGAGCGGCACGAGCCGCAGCAGCGTGAACGGCGTGAAGGCCGCGAGCAACAGCAGTGCTCCGCCGGCGAGCACCGTCGAGAAGCCGGCACCCGAGCTCACCGCCCCCACCGCGAGCGAGAGCACCGCGACGACCACGAACTTGGACAGCACGAGCGCGACGAGCGTCTCGGTGAGGCGCCTGCACCAGTGGGACACCGCCGGCCACACCAGGCTCGCCAGCGCGAGCGGGAGGAACAGCACCGCCGCGTAGATCGCGGCTGCGCGTACGAGCAGCTCCAGCCAAAGCACGAACGCGCCCGCCACGATGAGCAGCGCGCCGACCGTCATGACGAACGTCGGCATCGGCAACGGCTGATGCGACAGCGCCCTGCCGATGGACTTGAAGGTCCTGCCAAGCTCGGCTCCGGTCCCTGTCGTCACGGTGGTGCAGAGGGCATTGGTCGCCTCGAGCGCGAGCTGGACGATCTGGACGGCCGCCGCGGTGAGCAGTCCCGCGAGCGGAAGGTGGACGAACGCCGCGCGCAGGAGAACGGCGACGTTCTGGTGGTACAGCGCTTGCACGGAAGCGAGCACGAGCATCGGGACCGCGACCGCGGCGGAGATCGCAAGCATGAGCTTGTAATGGACGAGGAACCACGATGCGCGCACGTTCACCGCCGTGGTCGACGCGATGACCTTCCCCAGCTCGTCGAGGAGCCAGGTCGCCCCGCCGATCACCCATCCCGCGATCGCGGACAGCACGCTGCCGGCGACCGACGACTCCGCGCCGCCGACCGCGCTGCACAGGAGGTCGAGCGGAAGTGGGCACGCCACGGCCGGCTCAGTTCGGAAGCGGGTTGACGATGCCATGGCCGGTGTTGAAGAAGAAATTGATGAGGGTCGGCGCGGCGCCGATGAGCAGGGCCGCAACGCCCGACACGAGGACCGCGCGCCTCCCGACGTAGGACTGCTGGTAGTTCTGGGAGTGCGAGCCGATCGCCCACAAGGCGGCGCCGATGACCAGCCCGGCCAGCGAAAGGATCAGCGCCCAGCCTCCGAGGCCGTCGACCAGATGGAGCAGCGTGCTGCCGCCCGGCAGGAGTCCCGCTGTCGGCTTGAAAGTGGTGAATGTGGAGCTCTGCACGCTTAAGAACGCGCTGCGACGCGGGACGTGCGCTCCCGCGACCCCGCGGGCGGCGACTGCGAACCGCCACACCGCACCCGTTGCCGTCACTGCTCGAGTGGCTGCCATTGCGCTCCTTCCGGTCGTCCCTCCCGCCCGATGCGCTTACGAAGCATAACTGTCGTTCTCATGATCACTCGAGATCTTTCATGATGTTTCTTGTCGAGATGGACCTCGAGCCGGAATGCCCGCACGACCGGGGTGCGGCTGCCATGCTGAGGACGTGATGAGCACGACCGGGACCAGCGGCAGGAGCGGCGAGGGCACGTGACCGCCGTGCTCATCCCCCTGCTCCTCCACGAGACGACCGCCGCGCTCGCTGCGGCGTGGCCCGCCGTCGCCGTGTCGAGCGGCTTCCCCGTGCCCGAGGTCGTCGGTGTCGGAGCAGCGATCTTCGTGGCCAGCGTCTCCTCAGCCCTCCTCGTCGGCAGACGTTCGGGCCGGCGCGCGCTGTCGCAGCGGCTGACGGCTCTCGGCTCCCGGCTCGGGATCGAGACGCCCGACGAGAACGCGAGCCTCGAGACGGCGCTCTCGTACCTGGAGCAGGTGACGGGAGCGGCGACCGAAGCCGTCGCGGACTCGAGCGCCGACGCCATTCGGCTGCGCAGGTCGCTCGACACGTTCCCCCAGGGCGTCGTCCTGTGCGACGAGAACGGGACCGTCGTCTACCGCAATGCGCGGGCCAATGCGCTCATGGTGAGCCGCCAGGGTGACGCGCTCGCCGCGCAAGCCGTCACCGAGCTGTTGGAGGACGCGTGGGACACGGGCGCCGCCGAGCGGACGCTCGACCTCTACGGTCCGCCGCGGCGTACCCTCATGGTCCGTACGCGGCTCATCGACGACGGCCGGCGCCCCCTCGGCGTGATCGCGATCATCGAGGACGTCTCCGAGCGCCGGCGTCTCGAGGAGATCCGCCGCGACTTCGTCGCCAACGTGAGCCACGAGCTGAAGACGCCGATGGGCGCGCTGGGGCTGCTGGCCGAGACGCTCGTCTCGGAGCCCGACACCGAGGTGGCGCGGCGACTCGCGAACAGGATCCACGCCGAAGCGTTCCGCGTGAGCCGGATCATCGACGACCTCCTCGACCTGAGCCGGATCGAGTCCGAGGAGGCCCCGCCACGCGAGCCCGTTCCGGTGAACCTGGTGATCGCAGAGGCCGTGGAGCGCGTGCGGTCGGCCGCCGAGCAGCGGGGGATCACGATCACCATGAACGAGGCGGAACCCCCGGTCGTGGTGTCGGGCGACCGGCGGCAGCTCGTTTCGGCCATGCACGCGCTGATCGAGAACGCCGTCACCTACTCCTCCGACGGGAGCACCGTCGTCGTGGACGTCGAGGTCGCGCGAGCACCGCTCGAGGCCGCAGGAAGCGCTCGGGGCGCCGGCATCGAGGGCGCCGCACCTCCCCAGGCGCCCGCGGTGCGCGTCGCGCCGGCCGGGGGCACGGTGATCGTCGCTCCGGGGCTTGCGGTGACCGGACGCCCGTCAGTGTCCTCTTCGACACCGTCCCGCCCTTCACCCACAGCCCTGCCGGCCGCCGCGACGCATCTCGCCAGGGACCTCGGCAACGAGCCCCACGCGGAGCAAAGCGACGCCAAGGAGGCCGGCCCGCTGCTTGCGCCGCGCACATCGGCCTCGCCTGATGCCGGAACGCAGATGCCGTGGTCCGAGCAGGCAACGATCCGCGGCGCGACCGGCTTCGGCGGCGAGACCCGCACCGGCGGCGCCCAAGGCGCCGAGGCACCCTCAGGGCCGTTGCAGATGCCCGGCGGACCGGGCGCTCCGGCGGGCGCCACCAGGGACACCGTGCGGATCGCCGTCGTGGACCACGGCGTGGGCATCCCGGCACGGGACCTCGACCGCATCTTCGAGCGCTTCTACAGGGTCGACCATGGACGCAGCCGCGAGACGGGCGGCACGGGGCTCGGGCTTTCCATCGTCCGCCATGTCGCCAACAATCACCAGGGCTGGGTCGAAGTGGAGTCGCGCGAGGGGGAAGGGTCGACGTTCACCCTCGTCCTTCCGCTGCAGCCGGGCGGCTGAGCGTGTCGCAGCGGGCGGCGCGCTGCGCCGGTACCCTGGGCGCGCAGGCCATGGCGACCGACTCCCGACCGATCAGCGTGCTCCTCGCCGAGGACGAGGAGTCCTTCGTGGACGCGCTCGTCGTCGGGCTGGGTCGCGAGGGCTTCCGGGTCACCGTGGCACGGGACGGCTCGGAAGCGCTCCGGCTCTTCGGCGAGACACAGCCCGACGTCATCCTTCTCGACCTGATGCTGCCGAAGGTGTCCGGGATCGACGTCTGCCGGACCATCCGCGGCCGGTCGAACGTCCCGATCATCATGGTGACGGCCAAGACGGCCGA
>JAJYXS010000196.1:8714-9660 GCA_021801615.1 Actinomycetes bacterium | reverse complement strand
GGTGGTGAACGGTGCTGCAGTCCTTGCAACGTGAGCAGCGTGCGCAGCGCGCGCGACGTGAGCAGCGTGCGCGACGTCACGAAGCGCACATCCGTCACGTGGTCTGCAGAGGCCAAGACCGCGAAGCGGCCCTACGCGAGGTCATGCGCAGCTACGAGCCATGGCAGATCGTCTCCGCGGAGCCCCAGCTCGTCGGCGGGGTCCTCGGGTTCTTCCAGCACGAGGCCCTCGTGATCACCGTCGACGCCGCGGCGCGGCCGCCCTCCGAGCGTTCGTCGTCGGACCCGGTCGAGACGCTCTTGGAGGAGACCCGCGACGAGGTCGTGCTCGGCGGCAGGGTCCTCGCTCGACCGACGGCACCCGAAGACCCCTTCGCGCGCCCGGTGGCAGCTGAGAAGTCCTTCAGCCAGGTGCTCGGCGAAGTGGCGAGCTCGTTGGGCGAGGAGCCCGGGGAGTACCGCCCGGACGCCGCGCGCGTGCGACGGCCCGAGCGGGCGCGCCTCGAGGATCCGGACCCCCCCCGGGTGCCGACCCGGGCACGCGCGTCGTGCCCGACAGCTGATGTCAGCGCTCGCTGGACGATCCTCTGCGAGATGGCACGCTCGTGCGGCATCCCAGACGCCCTCATTCCTCGAGAGCTCCCAGAAAATGAGCACCCCCAGCTGCGCCACGTCTTCGCCCGCCTCCCTGCACCACCTCCGCTGCCTCGCACGAGCGGTGGGCTCGTTGCCGTCGTCGGGTCCCCATTGCGCGGGGAGGGCGCGCTCTCGGGCCTCCTGGAGACGGCTGGCTCGGTCCGCCCGACCGCGCACGCAATCGCCAGGGCGGTGCGGTGCGGCGTCGAGGACATCGCGCTCGTCTGCGAGGGGCTGCCCGATCGCTCGGTCGCCCCGGGGCTATCGGCCTGCAGCCCGACGGAGGTGGCGTCGTTCGCGCCCGGATGGCG
>JAJYXS010000196.1:0-8704 GCA_021801615.1 Actinomycetes bacterium | reverse complement strand
AGGGACAAGGTGGGCGTCGCGGCCGTCTACGGCCCTGCGCTCGGCGAGGACCAGCGTTGGACCCGCGAGGTGCTGAAGGCGATGCGGCCGTCGTCAGTGGTCGCCGTCGTCTCCGCGACGACCAAACCCGAAGATGTCGAAAGGTGGGTGCAGGCGATCGGCGCGGCCGACGCACTGGCGCTCGTCGACGTCAGGCGGACCTGCACGCCGGGATCGATCCTCTCGCTCGGGATCCCCGTGCTCAGCCTCGACGGGGAAGCGGCGACGCCGTCGTGCTGGGCAGGAACCTGCGGAGCGAGATCGTGATGGGAGTCCGGCGACCCGAGCTCGTCCTGGCCGCGGCCATCGCAGTCTCGCTCCCCATGCTGCTGTCGTTCATGAGCGGCGCCATCAGTGCGCCGGCGGCCCTGCTGCGTTTCGCCATCGCGCTCGCCTTGTGCTGGGCGCTCGGGGCGGCGATCGAGCGGGTCTACGACGCGTACGCGCGCCAGGCCCGCAGTGCCGCCATCAGAAAGCAACTGGAAGAGGCACGTCGCCAGCACGGAGGCGAGTGATCTGCGGTTTCGGCGCAGCGAGGTCGTCGCCCGTGCCGGCGGCAGCCGTGTTGGCGGCGACGAGCTCTTCCCACAGCTCCTTGCGGTGCACCCGCAGCCCTGGTGCGTCCACACCGATACGGGCACAGGTCTTCGTGAGGCGGATCATCGCGAGGCGAACCTGCGCACCAACCGCTGGCCCCGCCAAGGTGAGGGCCGGGTGTCCGCGCTCGGTCGGCTCGACCGACAGCTCGAGACCGTCGCCCACCTCGGCCACGTGCCCGGGACGGCACAGGAACGACAGCGTCGCGCGCCTGACCACCGAGAGATGGCCGCTGCCCGCGACCTCGACGGACACCCCACGCTCGTCGACCCGTGCTTTGAGGGGCGCGCCGATCTCCAGGCGGAGCTCCTCGGGAGAGATCGCCGTCACGCCGAGGAGCACGGACGGAGCGATCCTCTTCCCGGCGATCCTCAGCCACACCACGTGGTTCGCCCCGCGGAGCACCGAGATGTCGAGGTCACCCTCGACGACGATCGACTCGCCAGGACGGCGGTTCAAGACGAGCACGTGGCCCGCTCCCCGGACTGGGCGCTGTCGGCGTCCACCGGCACCATGAAGCCGAACCCGCAGTCGTCCTCGAGCACCACCTGGGAGGCGAGACCGAGCTTGCGGTTGACCACGATGGGAGCTCGCAGGTTCACCACGGGAGCAGGCACGTCGCGCCGCCGCACGATGGCGAGCGTCTGGACCTGCGTGAGGTCCTCCACCTCTCCGAGTCGGAGCTCCTCCACGTCGCGCTCGGGCACGGCGTAGACGTAGTCGGCGAAGAGGAGCCCCGGGGGCACCACGACGAAGTTGAGCCCGGGCTCGTCGAGCGACACCAAGGACGCGTAGGGCTCGTACCTCGGCCCGAGCGACTTGACGACGTAGCGGCGGGAGCGCTCGAACGCGATGATCGGGCGGACGAAACGCAGCACCGGCTCGGCCAGCGCTGCATCTGGGTCGTTGACGGAGGTCTCGACTGCCATCTTCCTCTCCTACAAGTAGGTGACCAGGGACTCGGTGTTCAGCTGCGAGGTGACGTACAGCGCGGCCTGGTAGGAGGTCTGCTGCGCCTGCAGGTTCGTGATGGCTTGGGCCATTGTCACGTCCTGGGCGGCAGCAAGCTCACGCTCGAGCGCTGTGACCGTCGCCGTCGCCTGCTCGGCGAAGCCCTGCATCGCCTGCTGGTCGACCCCGAGCTGCCCTGCGGCGGACGCCACGGTGCTCATGGCCGCCTGCAGCTCCGACAGCCCTGTGGTCGCAGCCTTGGAGATCCCGGCGGACCCCCCTGTCGTCAGCTCCTTGATGATCCTGGCGAGGATCCCTGTATTGCCCAGGAGGCCTGTGGATCCTGTCGGGCCGAAGATCGTCGGGCCGGTGACCGACACCGGGACTGTGGTCCCCGCGGCCACCGTTCTCGTCGGAGGTGTCCCCGCACCGACGTAGGTCCCTGTCGCGTCGTAGGCCCGCGCCGGTGTGGCCGTACCGGCGAAGATCGCCTGTCCGGCGTAGGAGGAGTTGGCGAGGCCGATGAGCTGGGCACGGGCACTCTCGAGCGACGTGGCGACGCCGGCGATCGCCGTGGTGTTGCCCGTCGTCTGGTCGCCCGTGAGACCCTCGAGTGTGCTCGCGACCTGTTGGAGGACCCCCATCACCGAATTCGCGGTCGCGTTGGCCAGGGAAAGCCGGTCGACGCCGTCCTGGGCATTGGCGGAGTACTGCCGGGCACGTGACACGGATGCCTCGAGCTGCAAGATGTTGGCCGCCTGCGCGGGATTGTCCGAGGGCAGGCTGACAGCCCGGCCGGTGGCGATCTGTGTCTCGAACGTCGCGATCTGGACCTGGTTGGACCGCAGGTCCTGCTGGAGCGACGCGGAGAGGACGCTCGGGGTGACGACGATCGGCGTCGCGGCGACGTTCATGCGATCGCCTGCTCGAGCGACTGGACCGTCGTGCTGATGATGCTGATCAGCTTCGCCGACGCCTCGAAGTTCTGCTGGTCGGAGAGGAGCTGGGTCATCTGCTCTGTGACGTCGACCCCGCTCACCGCCTGAAGGGCCGCCTGGGCCTGGGTGGCGACGGCTGTGGCGGCAGCGACCTGGCTGTTGGCGCTCTGGGCATCGGTGCCGATGCTCTGGACGAGTGTGCGGTAGATGGCGTCGGCCCCTGCGGGCGATGTCCCGAGGCCGGCGATCAACTGTGCATTGGCGCCGTTGTTGACTGCGGCGGCCGGTGTCGACGTTCCCGATGCCGCGATGAGCGAGGGATCGGCGACGACTGTCGGGTTCACCTCGAGCCCCGAGATGCCTGTGCCCACGAACAGTGGCATGCCGGGGGATCCGGCGGCCGTGTAGCCCTTGGCGAGCTGGGCGTCGACCGCGGTCTTCAAGGATGTGGCCACGTCGTTGAGCAACGCGCGGTACTTCGGCAGGTAGTGGTCGACCGAGGAGAGCAGCCCCGCGATGGAGCCGCCCGTCACCGGCACGTCGACCGTCGGAGATGTTCCCAGCACCACCGCTGTGCTCGGTGGTGTGCCGGCCTTGGCGAGCTGCAGCGGGCTCACCGTGGCGCCCTGGACGACCGTCACCCCCCCGATCGAGATGGTCGCCGTCCCGTTGGACTGCACGCGCGCGCGAGCGCCGGCGAGCTTCGAGAGTGTCCCGATCGCCTCGCGAAGCTGGTCTTCGAGCTGACTGGCGTCACCCTGACCCTGGGTGATCGACTGGTTCAACGACGACACCTGGCCCAAGAGGGTGTTCACCTGGGTGACCTGGTTCGCCAGATCGCTCCGCACGTTCGTCGCGATCTCTGTCAGCTGCGCGCCGGTCTGCTGGAAGCTCTCGACCAAGCTCTTCGCGTAGTCGATGGTCTGGAGGCGTGGAGCGCTCGCGGAAGGGGTCTGCGCGATCGAGTCCCAGCTGTTCCAGAACGCGGAGAGCTCTTGCGAGAGGCCGTTGCCTGCTGTGACCGATGTCGCCTGGGACTGGGCAGTGACCGGGAAGAGCGCTTCGGCGGCGCTGAGCGTCTGCTGGAGGGTGCTCACGCTGGCGAGCGCCCCTTGGGCCTCCCAGCTGTTCGTGGAGAGGAGGGCGTTGGTCGCCTGGGCGATGGTCGTGACCTCGACGCCGTCACCAGCTCCGGTGCCGCCGAGGCCCGGGACGGTGCCCATCACCGGCGTCTCTTGGACGTAGCCGGGGGTCTGGGCGTTGGAGATGTTCTGGGCGATGGTGTCGATGGCGGTCGTCTCGGCGGCGATCGACGATCCGGCGATGCTGAGCCCCTGTGTCATGGCTCAGATGCTCACGTTGACGAGCCCGATGCTGCCCGAGACCATCCCCTCGCTCCCGGTCTCGTCGTAGCCGAACGAGGACTCACCCCCGATCAGGGCGAGCGCGGCATTGGCCGCCGCAAGGAACTTGCGAAGGATCTGGTTGTTGGCTCGAGCGAGCTCACCGGCCCGAGCCACCCAGTGCTCGATGCCCTCGCGGTGCTTGGCGAAGACGAAGTCCCACGGCTCGGGAGCCGCAGACGCGACCTCTCGCAAAGTGGACTCGCGCGAGAGCCCCAGGCTCATCGCCGCGTCGGCGAGCGACATGCGAAGTCCCCGGTCGCTCTCCTGAAGCGCACTCAGCGCCTGCTCGAGGTCCGCGTTCGACTCCGGCAGCCACTCCTGCTTCCCGGTGGTGACCACCGTGTGGAGCACCTCGAACCGGAAGCAAACATGCCGCAGGACTTCGAGCTGGACCTCGATGCGCGACGCCAGGCGCTCGAGAGGGGGGGTGTCCGTCGGCTCCACACACCTCTTATCGGCAGTAGTGGCACGACAGTAAAGCCTCGGAGGTGGTTTTTCGCCCACCGGAGCAGGAAGCGCACAAAAGGCCCCGCTCACCTGCCGGATGGCGCTGTCGACCGTCCCGGCCAGCTCCTAGCCGAGGGTGATGAAGGAGATCCTGCCGGAACCGTACTGGTCCACGGCGACCTCGAGGTCACGGCGGTGGGAGGAGACGAGGGACTCGTCGTCGGGCAGCCGCTCGTGGGCGAGGAGCTCGTCCACCTGCGAGAGCTTGCATGGCCGCCCCTCGGAGTGCACGATCGGTGCGAGCACGTTGGCCACCTCGCTGAAGTTCTTCGCGATGGCCTCGGGGAGGTACCCGGCCCTGGCACATTCCGCGGCATCGGCAGGTGGCCACAGCGTGAGCGCCGCGCCGGCCGCCGCAGCGAACGAGATTTCGACGATGCACACGGCCGCTTCCTCACCGGATCCGTCGACGTAGCGGGCCACGACGCGGGCGACCTCGCGCCGAGGCGGATCGCTTCTCACGGCCTTGACGGGACGTCGGAGGAGCCCTTCGAGCACCGAGACCACCGTCAGCCCTCTGTCGCCGGTGCGCTCGTCGATGATGGCGCTGGTCGGCTCGCCCCCGAGTGCGACCGTCATGGCGCGCTCCAATGAGGCCGCAGTGAAGGGCTTGGTGACGAGGAAGTCGGCCCCGGCCCCCAGTGCCTGGGACTTGATCGCCTCGCTGGACTCCGAGGTGATGAAGCCGAACTTGCCGGTCCAACCTGCACTGCGGACGGCGTGGAGCAGGTCGATCCCCGACATCGTCGGCATGTTCCAGTCACTGAACACGATGCCGACCGGGGTCTCGGTCATGATGTCGATGGCGGCCTGTCCGTCCTCTGCCTCGACGATGTCGTCGATGTAGTCGTTGTCACGAAGCTCGCGCCGGATGATCATGCGCATCGCCCTGCTGTCATCCACGATGAGCGCTCTCACCGTCGCCTCCTCTCCGACCGTTGCTCAGAGCTCTCGCGCGAAGTGGCTGCCGCCCGCCTCACCGGTAGTCATCGACGGGTCACGTCTCGAACTTGAGCCGGCGACGTGCCGGAACCTGTCCAAGACAGCGGCTCGAGCCGATTCAAGATGCGGCGGCCTCGTGCCGATCTCCTCGACGAGTTCTCCGCGCACGGACGCGCGGCACCAAGGTGGAGGAAGACACCGATGATCGTCCTGACCAACTTGCACGGCGAGCGGCTGGCCATCAACGACGAGCTGATCGAGCGGGTCGAGGGTGATCACGAGACCCGGGTCGTCCTCACCAGCGGCACCCACTACATCGTCACCGAGCCGCTCGACGAAGTCGTCCGCCGCTGCCGACAGCACCGGGCCGAGATCCTGGCGCTGTCCCGGCAGATCCACCTCCCTCCTCCATCGCCGGGGCCGGAGGACGCCGATGGCGCCGAGCTCCACCTCCTGCGCGAGGACTCCCGGGGATCCCTGAAGAGCGGGCGATGAAGAAGGACAAGCTCACGCCGATGGCCATCGGCGGCGCGCTCGCCTGCGTGCTGCTCTCGATGATCATGGACGGCGGCAGCCCGACGGCGCTGATCAAGCCCGCTCCGCTGATCCTCGTCTTCGGCGGCACGATCGCCGTATCGCTCGCCGGCGTGCTCAAGAGCGAGACCAAGAGCATCAAGGCCGTCTTCAAGCAGGCGATGGGCAGCACCGCGCCCGGCATGGACACCGCCATCGAGACCATGGTGAACCTGGCCCGCGCCGCCAAGGCGAACTCCGTACTGTCCCTGGAGAACGAGGTGCGCGACATCGACGACCGCTTCCTCCGGCTCGGCGTGCAGCTGGTGGCGGACGGCCGCAACTCCGAGGAGATCCGGGAGATCCTCGAGAGCGAGATCGAGGCGATGGAGGAGCGCCACAAGAGGGGGGCCAAGTTCTTCACCGACATGGGCGGCTTCGCCCCGACCCTCGGCATCCTCGGGACCGTCATCGGCCTGGTTCACGTGCTCGGGTCACTGTCGAACCCAGGTGCCCTCGGGCCCGCCATCGCCTCCGCCTTCACCGCCACGCTGTGGGGCGTCCTCTCGGCCAACGTCTTCTGGCTGCCCGTCGCCAACAAGCTCAAGCGCATCAGCGCGGCGGAGGCCCAGGTGAAGCTGATGCAGATGGAGGGTCTGCTCACCATCCAGGCCGGGGGGTCGAGCCGGATCGTGCGGACCCGGATGGAGACGTTCCTGCCGGCCGCGGCCCGTGGCTACTCCGACTCCGACCGGCGAGCAGAAGCGGCATGAGGCGGCGCAGGGGTCACGCGGAGGAGGAGGGCAACATGGAGCGTTGGCTGCTGACCTACTCCGACATGATCACCCTGTTGCTTGCCCTCTTCGTGATCCTGTTCGCCCTGAGCACCATCAACGCCAAGAAGTTCCTCGCCTTCAAGCTCGGCATCACCCAGACGTTCAGCGAGAACCCCGTCCACATGCAGGACAAGAGCGGCCTCCTGCCCCAGCAGAACGACCTCGCCGCGCATCCGGTCACGACGGCGCTTTCCCCCTCGACGCCCGGGACAGCACTGCCCACGTCGAGGCCGGACGCGATGGCCAAGATCGCCCACGAGATCGACCAGGCCCTGCAGACCGTCGGGCTCTCCCAGGACGTCTCGATCACCGCCACGTCGCGCTCGGTGGTCGTCCAGGTGCTGGCCGACAAGGTCTACTTCGCGGTGGACTCGGCCACACTGGGCACCACCGGCGACCAGGTGGTCGACACCATCGCCGGTGTCCTGCGCACCCTCCCCAACCCCGTCCGGGTGGAAGGCTTCACCGACAACCAACCCATCATCGGAGGCCCGTTCACCTCGAACTGGGAGCTGTCGGCCGTGCGCGCCGTCAACGTGGTGCGGCGCCTGCAGACACAGGACGGGATCGCCGCAACACGCCTCTCGGCGATCGGCTACGGCACAACCCACCCGGTCGTGCCCAACACGTCGCCGGCGAACCAGGCAGAGAACCGCCGGATCGACGTGGTGGTGCTCACAGCGAAGCTCGCGTCGCCCAGCGGGACACCGGGATCGACGACCGGGGCGACAGCCGGGACCGCCGCGATCAGGACCAGGCCGGTCACGGGCGCCGCGGAAGGCCGCTCGCCAGCCGCTTCCGGTGCCGGTGGTGCCGCTTCCGGTGCCGGTGGGGGCGCCACCCTACGCCCAGCCGAGCTGCGCCCGGCGGAGGCGCCGCCGGCAGTCGGCGGCGACCGTGAGCCGACGAAGAAGGCGAAGGGGAAGAAGAAGAAGCTGCTCCTCGTCGTCATCGCGGTCGTGGTCCTCCTGGCCGCAGGCGGCTACGTGGTGAAGATGCGCTCCCACGAGACCGTGTACAAGCCCGGTCAGCCGGTCCCCGCCGGTCCCGTGACCTCCCTCGGTACGCTGACGGTCAACACGTCCGACGGCCAGCTCGTACAGGTCGGGATCGACCTGCAGCTGACCAAGGTGGCGGTGAGCAAGGCGGTGTCGGCCGACATGCCCCAGCTGCGCAACGCCGCCATCGCCGACCTCGGCGACCAGACGTACTCGGGCCTGTTGGCGCCTGCTGGGCGGGCAGCGCTGCAGCAGCAGCTCCTGAGCTCGTTCCAGAAGGTGCTGGGACCGGTCGACGGGGCAGCGCCGCAGGTCAGCGCGGTGTACTTCACGAGCTTCATCCTGCAGTGAGACACCATCATCGGAGAGCCGGAGAGGGGTGGGAGCCCCGATGCCGCCCAAGGGCACGCGGTCACCATCGCTCGCCTCGGTGCCCGTGAGGGTCAGGCTGCCGCGCCTCAGTCGTGGCTCAGCATCGCCTGGAGCTCCCCCGCCTTGGCGTTCAGCCGCTCGGCCACCTGCGCGAGCTCCTCGACGGCTCCAGTGGTGCGCTCGGCCAAGGACGCGACCGAGGTCACCGAGCGGCTGATCTCGGCTGACGTGGCCGTCTGCTCCTCCACGGCCGCGGCAACCGTCGTCTGCTCGGTGCCGACCTGCTCGACCAGCTGCGTCACGTGCCCGATGGCGGAGGTGACCTCGCCCGAGCCGCCCTGGATCGCGGCGATCATCTCGGCGATCTTGCCGGTCGCAGCGGTCGTCTCTCGCGAGAGCTCCTTGATCTCGCTGGCGACGACAGCGAAGCCTTGCCCGGCCTCACCGGCCCGCGCCGCCTCGATGGTGGCGTTCAGTGCCAGCAGGTTCGTCTGCTCGGCGATCTTCGTGATCATGTCCACGATCCCGCCGATCTCCTCGGTCCTCGACCTGAGCTTCTCCATCGCTGCGCCAGAGCCCGTCACCGCCTCGACCACCTCGCGGGC
>JAJYXS010000101.1 GCA_021801615.1 Actinomycetes bacterium | reverse complement strand
CGGCGCAACGGGATCCACTCCGGGCTCTGCGGCCAAGCGCCCTCGGACTACCCCGAGATGGCCGAGTACCTCGTCACGCTCGGCATCGACTCGATGAGCCTGAACCCGGACACCGTGGTGAAGACCACCCAGCTCGTCCTCGACGTCGAGCGTCGTCTCGCGGGGCAGCCCGCCGGGGGGAAGTGAGCCCAGGCACCACGAAGGACGTTCGGCCCTTGTGCGCCCCTCGGAAGTGCCCGACGATCCAGGTGTGACCACTTCCACGCATGCAGGACCTCCGATCCGCGACGTGCTGCAGTCGGCCGTCGTCTCCATCGACCGCACGATGACGCTTCGTGGCGCGGCGATCGCCATGCGCCGAGAGGGCATCGGGGCGCTCGCGGTCATGGACGCCGACGAGGTGCAGGGGATCGTCACCGAGCGCGACATCGTCGAGGCGCTGGCGCGCGGCGAGGACCCCGACGAGACGCGGGTCGTCGACGTCGAGTCGGTCGGGCCGCGCTTTCTGACCTTGGCGGACTCGGTCCCTGCGGCCGCACAGATCATGCTGGCCGTGGGGTGCCGTCACCTTCCGGTCGTCGACGACGGGGTCGCCATCGGCATCGTCTCCATCCGCGACGTGGTGCGGGCGCTCCTGGCGCAAGGTTCGTAGGCGCCACGGCGCGGCCCTCAGCGTGGCGCGGCCGTCAGCTCGGCTCGCCTGTCAGCCGGCTGGCCGTCGGCTCGGCTCGCCTGTCAGCCGGCTGTCGCTTCGTGGAAGTGCTGGATCGACGCGTCCGAGCCGGGGAAGAAGAGCCCCTCTTCTCCGGTATCGCTCCAGCGCACGAGGTACGGAGGCCCGCCGTCCGGTCCGCGGACCTCGAGGATCTCTCCGTCTCGCTCGGGCTGACCCGTGTGGTGGCCTTTGATGATGATCCGGTCGCCGACGTTCGCTTGCACGGCTCCTCCTTGCTGTCTCCGCTGTCTCCTCCTGGCTCCAGGATCTGCCCGCCACGAGAGCCCGAGTAGGGGCGAAGGTCGGCGAAGGTCATGGTGCTCCGGTGCGGGCCACGCGCTGGCGCTGAGACTTCCGGCGGGACGATCACGCCGTGGTAGGGACAGAGGTCCCTTGCAGAAGGCTCGTCTCCTGGCCAGAGTGGTGGAGAGAGCGAGTGGCGAAGGGACGGCGCCGGAGCTGGTCCCGCGGCATGAAGGATCGGGCACATGAGCAGGTCTGCAGCTGAGCATCGCTGGTGGCCATGGAGCCGGCGTCGTCCCGCCGTCGCCCGGGACAGCACGAGCGCCGACGCGTCGGAGCTCGTCTCCGAGAGCGAGGCGTTCCTGCTGGGCAGGTACGTGGAGCTGCTCGAGGAGCGCGGGGAGCCGGTGCCGGTGTGGGCGTGGACCAATGTGCTTGCGCACGGGAGCCGTGACGACCTCGATCGGGCGGCAGCGGGGGCGCACGGCTGGTCCTCCTCCCGCAGGTGGAGGATCGCGAGGGCGCTCGTCGCGGGCGAGGTCCTCGAGACCGTCGGTCGCGGTGCGCCGCTCTCCGACCTGCAGCGAGAGGTGCTCGCGCCGCTCGAGCTGGAGCTCGTCCGCCGTCGCGGCGTGTGGACGTGGACGCCTGAGCGCTGGCTCGCGACGGTACGTTCCGCGCTTCGGAGCTACCGCCACTCGAACCGAATTTGACAGGGCCCGATCGCCATCGAGCCGGACCCGGCAGGCACGAGGAGCCGGAGCCTGCCTGGCTCGCCGTACCTCCTTCACCTCCTGCCTGGCCGGCCGCACCTCAGCCCTGCACCTCAGGGTTTTCGTGTCTCTGACTCCCAGAGCTCTTTGAGCTCTTGGGGAAGGACTGCCGCGATCCCCCTGACGTCGCCCGGCACCAGATCGCGCAGCGCGTGCACCACGTCGGCGGTCACGTCCCTGGCCCGCTCGAGCGGCACCTCTGAGGTCGTCGCGGCGATACGGCCGACGAGGTCGCGCACCGATCTCACCGGAGGCGCGTCGTGGATCCGTCTCGGTGGTGTGAACAGCGGGCGCACGTCGGCGGGAAGATGGGAGGACAGGTGCTCGCGCTGGCTCACAGGCAGGCGGTCCGCGAACGTCGCGAGGACGCCCCGGACGACGAGCGGAGCGGCCGCTGGCGAGACCCCGTTCTTCTCTGCCGCGTCGAGCAAGGACTTGTACGCCGCCGAGGGCCGGTGGGCGGCCCGACTCGCGGACGGCCGCGTGTCCCACGGGCCGAGCCCGACGTGGAGGTAGGACTCGACGCCGGCGACCCCGGGGACCGCCGCCACGGCGTGCTCGATCTTCTCCGCGTCGCTCGAGCTGCCCACTTCCCCGTGGAGCAGCGCCACGTGGTGCTCGACCATCACGTGCACCCGAGGCAGGTCCAGCTCGTGCTCGATCTGGCCGAGGCTTGATCGGATGCGGTCGGCCAGCACGTTGTCGATGACGGCGGGATCCGGCTCCAGCCCGCGCAGGCGGTAGCACGCACCCTTGGCCCTGCCCTCGGCATACCTGAGCCGGCTGCCGGCGCGCGCGAGCCCTCGACGCATCTTCCTCCAGCCCCGAGTGCCGGGGCGCAACGCGACCCCGGCCGCGCCCGCTGCCGCGACCACCGCGGCTGCGGCCCACCGTCTGCGTCGCTCCATGACCTGCTCCTCCTCCCGAGCTCGCCCTCCTCGGTCTCCGATCGGCGCGCCTGCGATCGGCGCGCCTGCGATCGGCGCGCTTCAGGCGACGTCCTGGGTCGTCACGACCCGTGCGCCGTAATAGGTCTGCAGGTACTCGAGCGCGCGAGACTGCCGTTCTGACACCGGCTCGTCGGAGCCGGGTTCGAACACCGTCGTCGCGTCGGGGCAGACCGCGAGCTCGAACCCCCTGATGAAGGCGTCGTACGCGGTGTGGCGCACGCAGCAGTCGGTGTGCTGGCCCACGAGCACGAGCCTGCCGACGTCGTGCGAGCGGAGCTCGTCTTCGAGCCTGCTCGCGGTGAACGAGGAGTAGAACCGTTTCGGCACCACGACGTCGCCTTGGTGGGGACGGAGCTCGTCGACGACCGCGGCCCCTGGCGTGCCGGCCATCGCGTGCGGCGGGAAGACGCGCAGCTCCACGTCCGAGACCTCGTGGGAGTCGTTGGCGTAGAGCACCACCCAATCGGGTGTTGTCCTGGCTCGGGCTGCGAGCTGCTGGATGGGTTGGACGATCCCGCGCGCCGAGGGGTTCCCGAGCACCCCGTCCATGAAGTCGTTCAGCATGTCCACCACCACGAGTGCGCTCCGCATACCGGTGATCCTCCCGCTTCCCGATCTCCTTGTCAGCTGGCTCACTCCTTGTCAGCTGGCTCAGTCCGGCGGTTCGCCGATCGACACGCCCAGCCCCGCGATGAGCCCGTCGAGCCACCCCGACAGCTGGGCGAGGCCGATGCGCAGCTCCGAGGCTCCGGGTTGGGCGTCATCGGCCCAGTCCAAGAACCGGTGCAGCTCGCCCAGCACGGCCTCGGGCAGCACCGCGCCGAGCTCCTCGTACCAGCGGTGCTCGAGCTGCGCGACGCGGGCGCGCAACGCCGGGTCGTCGAGCGACCCGAGCTGGTCGAGCTCTGCGCGCACCGCCGACAGGGACCCTTCGATCCGCCAGAGCTCGCCAGGACGCTTGACGCGCTCGGCCTCCGGCGGGCCCTGCTCCTCGGCCTCCGGCGGCTCGCCCCGTACCCCCGTGGCCGCGTCTTGAGCGTCGACGGGCGGGACCAGCTCGGACTCGGCTCCTGGCACCTCGCGCGACGGGCCCATACCTCTGACGGTGCTGCGTCTGCCCTTCGGCACGCCAGGGCCAAAGGACCTTTCGAGGTCCGTGCCGGCACGAACGTCCTGGAGGCCCACGTCGCAGCGATCCGTCAGATGAAGATTATCGGACCTTCGGATCGTCGGATCAGAGCACCCCCGCTTCGTTGGCGGCCATGATGACCGCGACCACGTCCTCGGCGAACGCGTCGTCGAGCGGTAGGTGGCCGTGGAGAAGGCGGTGGTAGGCGGGGCCGTAGAGCAGGTCGAGGAGAAGGCCGGTGTTCGCCTCGGGCGCGAGCTGTCCGCGCTCGATCGCGCGCCGCAAGACGGCGTCGTGGCGTGCCCGCATGGGCGTGACGAACCGCTCGCGCCACGCGTCGGCGAGCTCCGGGTCGCGCTGGACCTCGCCGACGAGGCCCCTCAAGGTCCGGCCGGTCACCGGCTGGCGCACGGCTCGCACCCATGCGCGCAGCAGACCGAGGAGGTCGCCGCGCAGGTTCCCGGTGTCGGGGAGCGGCTGGCGCTCGAGGAAGTCCGTCACGAACGCGTCGAAGGCCAGCGTCCCTTTCGAGGACCAACGCCGGTAGATGGAGGCTTTGCCGACGTGCGCCCGGGCGGCCACCTCCTCTATCGTCATCGCCGAGAGCCCACGTTCGGCAAGGAGCCCAGTCGTCGCTTGGAGGATGGCCCGTTCGGTGGCGTCGCTCAGCGGCCTCCCGCGACCGCTTGGCGCCTCGCGCCTGGCCTCAGTGCCGGCCGGCCCGGGCGGGTCGTTCTCCACCACGAGCAGCGTAGCCCCGGTGTCTCGTCGAGAGCCGAAGAGTAGATACGAACCGTCTCGTTTCGGGCGGTGGAGGTACGATCTCTGTAGGGGCGCGTGCGGGGTGGGCCACGCCGGCCACGCGGCCGCGGGCGCGACGTAGAGCCCGGCGGACGAGACGACGAGGTGCGGAGGCGGAGCTCGATGCGGTACGTGCGGCTGGGGAAGAGCGAGCTCGAGGTCTCCCGCGTGGCGTTCGGGACCTGGGAGCTCGGTGGCGAGTGGGGTGCCACGGACGAGGTCAAGGCGATCGCGGCCATCCGTAGGGCGGCCGACGAGGGGATCACCCTCTTCGACACCGCGCAGGCGTACGGGTTCGGGGCCTCCGAGCGGCTTCTCGCCAGGGCGCTCGACGGCGTCGGCCGCGAAGGGCTCGTGATCGCCACGAAAGGAGGGCTCCGCCCCCAGGACGGCGGCGTCGCACGCGACGCGAGCGCTGCGTGGATCCAACAGGGTGTCGAGGAGAGCCTGCGCGCGCTCAGGAGGGATGTGATCGACCTCTACCAGGTCCACTGGCCGGACCCGGCGACGCCCTTCGAGGAGACGGCACGTGCGCTCGAGCGCCTGAGAGACGCCGGAAAGATCCGTCACGTCGGCGTCTCGAATTTCGACGTCGCCCAGATGGAGGCGTTCAGCGCGACGCTGCCGGTCGAGACCCTCCAGCCGCCGTACCACCTCTTTCGTCGGGACATCGAGCAAGAGGTCCTGCCCTATTGCGCCGCGCATGACATCGGCGTCCTCGTCTACGGTCCGCTCGCCCACGGCCTTCTCGGCGCCCGGTTGCGAGCCGACACCGTGTTCTCGGTGGGCGACTGGCGGGCGCGCAGTCCGGTGTTCAGGGGCGAGACCTTCTCGAAGAACCTTGCAGTCGTCGCGCAGCTCGAGAAGTTCGCACGCGCCGAGCTCGGCATCACCCCGGTGCAGCTCGCGATCTCCTGGGCGCTCGCGAACCCGGCCGTCCACGTCGCGATCGTCGGGACCCGCGATCCCGCGCATGTCGACGAGGCGGTCGCCGCGGCCGACATCGACCTCGAGCCGGCGGTCCTCGAGCGCATCGACGAGCTCGTGCGCGCAGCGGTGCGGGTCGGCGGGCCGAGCCCGGAGGACATGCCGAGACGTTGACCGTCGCCCGCGGACGGAGCGGTCGGCGCTTGCTTCCTGCGGGCCTTCGCGCTGAGTGCCGCGAGGGCTGCTTGCGGCCAGGGGATCGTTGCCTGGGGGTCGGGAGGACGGCGCGGGGGACCGAGGTCGCGAACAGGCGTCGCGAACAGGCGTCGGGAATAGGCATGGACGTCAGGCGTTGAACCTGCCGTCCCTGAACGAAAACGGAACGTATCGTTTCGTGCTCGCACCGACACCCAGAGAACCCGGAGAGCAACGAGTGAGGAAACCGAAGACGGAGCGCCCTCGATGAGCCGGCGCACGCCCCATCCGGCCGCCTCCCTGGCGCTGATCCTCGCCGCCTCGTTCATGGTCGTGCTCGACTTCAGCATCGTGAACGTCGCCCTCGCTTCGATCGAGCACGAGCTTGCGGTGGGGACGACGGCCGTGCAGTGGGTGATCACCGCCTACGCGATCACCTTCGGCGGCCTGCTCGTCCTCGGCGGGAGGATCGGCGATCTCTTCGGCCGTCGCCGGGTCTTCGTGGCAGGTCTCGTCGTCTTCTCCTTCGCCTCGTTGGCGGGAGGGCTCGCGACGTCGATCGGCGTCCTGATCGCCGCACGCGCCGTCCAGGGCGTCGGGGCGGCGCTCGTCGCGCCCGCAGCCTTGTCGCTCATCACCGCTGCCACCGCCGAAGGGCCGGCGCGCAACCGTGCGCTCGGTTACTACGGAGCCACGGGTTCCGTTGGCTTCGTGGCGGGGTTGGTGCTCGGCGGCGCGCTCGTCCAGTACTTCGACTGGCGCTCGGTGCTGTGGGTGAACGTCCCCATCGGCCTGCTCGCGGCCGCGCTCGCTCCGTTCCTCGTGACCGAGGTCCCACGCGGGGCGCGCGCCCGACTGGACGTCGTCGGTGGCGTGCTCGTCACCGGAGCGACCGCCGCGCTCGTCTACGGGATCTCAGAGGGGCCCGCGCTCGGGTGGACGTCGGCCGCGACGCTCTTGGCCCTCGCGTCGTCGGTCGTGCTCGGGGCGGCGTTCGTGCACCTGGAGCGGCGCCACCCTGCGCCACTCGTCCGGCTCGGGATGCTGCGGCGCCGAGGGCTTCGTTCGGCCAACCTCGCGATGGCCATGCTCGGGGGGTGGAGCGCAGGAGAGCTGCTGACGGTGCCGCTCTTCTTCCAGCTCGTGCTCCACTACTCGGCGCTCGTGACCGGGCTCGCGATGGTGCCCCAGGGGCTCATCGGGTTCGTCGCCGTCCTGCGCGGGGCAAGCATCGTGCGGCGCGTCGGAGTCCGATCGCTCTTGATCGCTTCGGCCGGCGCTGCCAGCGTCGGCCTGTTCCTCCTCGCCTCGAGCTTCGGGTGGCACGACTACGCGCTGTTCCTCCCGGGGTTCATGTTCGTCGGCTTCGGGAGCGCAGCCGGTGCGTTCGGCGCGACCGTCGCGGCGACCCGTGGGGTGAGCGACGAGGAGCAGGGGCTCGCCGGAGGGCTGATCAACATGAGCCGTCAGGTCGGCGCGGCCTTCGGCGTCGCGCTGGCCGCGGCGATCATCGGCACCGGCACCGCCTCGGGCGGCTCGGTCGGGGCGGACCGCGCGTCGCTGTTCGTGATCGCGGCCTTCGGGGTGGTCGCCGCCGTGGTCGTCAGCCACGGGCTCGCCCGTGCGCGCCCTGAGGCTCGGGCCGCCGCTCGTGCCGACGAGGACGCCGAGGTTCTCGTGCGCGCGGGGTGCGACCTGCAGCCGCAGGCGGAGGGCGAAGACGGCACACCTCCCTACGCGCTGGTACGTTGAGCCGTTCCTCCCGAGCGAGGTCGTCGCGGTCGGGAACGTCCCCGGCTCAATCGAGCTCTACGTCTCGATGATCGATGTTCGCGACGCGCTCTGTGATCGGCGCTGACGCCTCCGTGCCGAGGTAGCGCCGGACGCGTTCGGCGAGGCCGGCCGGGATGACGCTGTCGGGGTCGTGGAGGTTGCCGAGCGACGCCCTCGCCCCCACCAGCGCCTGGTAGAGCGGCGGGCACGTGGCACAGCTGGCGAGATGGGCTTCGAGGGCACGGCGTTCTGCTGGTTCGAGCTCGTCGTCGATGTAGCTCGATACCTGCTCTCGAGCCTCCCAGCAGCCGAGCGGTACCCCGGCATTTGCCGCCCGTCGCTGCTCTCGTTGTGAAAGGGCGCTCACGAGCATCATCCTTCCTCGTCGGATCCGCTGCTTCGCCGCGGGGAGCGAGATGCCGAGCACCTCGGCCACCTCGCTCGCTGGGAAGCCTTCGGCGTCGTGGAGCACGACCGCGCTGCGATAGTGGTACGGCAGGTGGACGAGCGCGTCGCGAAGCTCCGCAGCCGACTCGGCCCGCTCCACCACCGCTTCGGCGTCGACGCTATAGGCCTCGTCCCGCCATTGGGTCTCCACGTCCGCGACGCTGAGCTCATGGGCACGGTGGCGAGCCCGATCGACCGCCAAGTGGGAGAGGATCTGGTGCAGCCAGGTCCGGACCGACGCCTCGCCCCGGAATTGGTCCGACCGCTCGAGGGCCCGCAGCACGGTCTCGCCGACCAGGTCCTCTGCCTCGGCCTCCCCCGCCGTGATCGAGCGTGCGTAGCGGTACAGGCCCGGGAGCTCGGCTGCCACCGCGCCGGCGAAGTCCCCGCTTGGCCGTTCGCCCGCCGAGACGCTTGCCACGGTCCCCAGTCTGCCGCTCTCCAGCGCTACGTGCCCGATCGGGCGGTACCTGCCTCTGCAGGTACCGCCCGATCGGCTCGCTGCCGAAGGTCCCGGCTTGCGCCGGATCGGCCGGTGCTCAGGCTGCCCGGCGCAGGTGCGCCACCCTGTGCCCACCGGAGCCGGCGCCCGGGCCGCGCGTCGTCAGGCCGAAAACGCTGTAGAGGGGGCAGTACCCGCTCGCCGCCGTCACGACCATGACCGCCGCCACGACGAGCAGCACGATGCCTCCTGCCGTCGAGAAGCCGAGCACGCCGCTCCCAGCGACCGCACCGGCTGCCACGAGGACCCGCAGGGCCCGGTCCGTCTTTCCCATGTTCTTCTTCATCGCCTGCTCCTTGCCTCATCGGGAGAACCAACGACCTAGAGACGCACGAGGCCCCAGGAGGGATACAACCCGCGTCCGTTCGAGGCCGAGGGCAGGTCGGCTCAACCGAGCGAGGCGCTCCGGGCCTGCTCGAAGCGCTGTGCGACGTCCGGCCAGTTGACCAGGTTCCACAGCGCGTCGACGAAGTCTGCTCGGACGTTGCGGTACTGCAGGTAATAGGCGTGCTCCCAGACGTCGAAGACGAGCAAGGGCACCGACCCTTGAGCCATGTTGGCGTGGTGGTCGTAGATCTGCTCGACGATCAGCCGAGCGCCGAGCGGCTCGTAGGCGAGCGCGCCCCACCCGGAGCCCTGCACCAGCACGGCAGCTTGGGAGAGCTGGGCGCGCATGGCCTCGAAGGACCCGAAGTGCTCATCGATCGCGGCGGACAACTCGCCCTCGGGCCGACCGCCGCCGCCGGGAGTGAGGTTCTTCCAGAACATCGAGTGCAGGACGTGGCCCGAGACGTTGAACGCGAGGGTCTTCTCCAGGCCGACGAGCCCGGCGTAGTCGCCGGCCGCCCTCGCCTCGCCCAGGCGCTCGAAGGTGGTGTTGGCACCGGCCACGTACGCAGCGTGGTGCTTGGTGTGGTGGATCTCCAGGTTCTCTGCCTGGTAGTGCGGCTCGAGCGCCGCGTAGTCGTAGGGAAGCTCCGGCAGGCTGTAGGCCATGTCCTCCTCCTTGCTCTTCGTGGGATCCCGCGCAGTCAAGTCCTGCTCGTGCCAAGGCGCGGACGCCGGCATCGAGCTTCTCGGAGAGTACCGCCATCTGCCGAGGCCGGCAGGTGACGACCTGCTCGCCGAGATGCGCGCACGAGAGGCGGGCGGCCCGAAGGCACGAGTGCCCCTCCAGCTCCCCGTTCGTGCCAGGCCCGGTGCAGG
>JAJYXS010000195.1 GCA_021801615.1 Actinomycetes bacterium | reverse complement strand
GCGAGGTTCGTCTTCAGGTCCGACCCCCCGGGGAGGGTGTCGAGGGTCTTCGCCATGAGCTTTTGGGTCCCGAGCAACAGCGTCACCCCGGCCGAGCGAGCCTCTCGTGCGAAGCGGCCCGCGTAGATCCCGACCAGCTGCCTGGCGAGGTTCATGGCCAGCTGACGCTGGCGCTCGGCTTCCTCCTCGGGATCGTCGAACGGCTGCTTCGGGACCGGGTCCTGGCCGATCAAGCTCGTGAACTCGTCGATCATCACGACGATGCGCCGGGGACGGAGCTCCTCTGGCAGCTCGAAGACCGACCCCACGCCGTGTCGAGCGTTGAGATCTTTGCGCCGGGCGACCTCGGCGTAGACGGCCTTCATCACCGCCGCGGCCTCGAGCGCATCGCCGGCGACGGCCATCGCGTGGTCGCGCAGGAAGGCGTAGTCCGCCCCGCCCTTGACCGGGTCGAGAAGGTAGACGTCGCATCCGGCCACCGCCGCGTCGTAGAGGAGCGCCTGGGCGGTCGAGGACTTGCCCGCCCCGGTCACCCCGGCGAGCAGGAGATGGGGCGACTCGGCCGGGTCGAAGACCACCGGGGTGCCCTCGACCCCGGTCGCGAAGGCGAAGCCGCTGGCGGCGTCCGCGGCCCGGAAGTCGAAGGGCACCGTCTGGGGCAGCGGGTTGCGCTCGGCAACGAGCAGGCGGACCGAGGACGCCCCGGCCGGCGACTCCCGCACCTCGACGAAGGCGTTCCCCGTCGCGGCCTTCAGCTTGCCGACTGCGGCCTTCACCCTCGCCCGGTCCACGCCGGGCGGCAGCGCGAAGTCACGCACCTCGACTGCCGGGTTGCGCGGGAGACGTCCGAGCGAGCCCAGGTGCGGCACGTCTCCGTCGGAGCCCACGACGCCGACGTCGGACCATGCCTGGTCCCAGTCGAGCGCGGCCAATGCCAGCACGTCCCTCTTCGGGTTCGCCAGCTCGGCTGTCCCCGGGTCTGCGCCGACGTAGCAGGTGACGCCGCCTGGGGCGTCTTCGACCCTGAGCCACGGGACGTGGAGTGCCCGGCGGATGCGCTCGGCGCGAGCCCGGACGTCGGCCGCGGTGACCCCGTCATAAAGTTGAAGAATGATCCGCCACAGGTGGGCCTTGGAGCGCTCGGCGCTGAGCGGGACGGCCTCTGCGACCTCGGGGCGGGCGAGGCGAACGTCGTCGAACGCGGCGTTGACCTGGCCGGCGAGCACCCACGGCGCCGCCTCGGCAGGCGGGACGAGGTCCGGGGATCCCGGCACTGCGGTCTCGGCCCAGTAGACGGCGAAGGCCTGGGGGTGGCGCCCGCCGGAGCCCTTCTGGGTCCAACCGGTGATCGAGACGAACGGCGCGGCACCGAGCGCGGTGGCGAGCTTTGCCTCCAGGCCGAGGAACTCTGACGGGTCGATCCCCCACGGCGTGAGGAACGCCATGCGCCTGACGACGACCTCTGGGCCGAGCGGGCGGCTGGTCGTCATCTTGTGGGAGATGCTCGGGTGGATCGAACCCTTCTTCAAGACGCTCTCCCAGATCGTCGCCCAGCGGTCCTCTGCGGCGAGCTCTGTGAAGCGCTCGGCGAGGTGCTGGTGCTCGTCTGCGAGGACCGCCTCTTCGTCGCCGATCGCCCCGAAGTAGACCCGGCCCGCTCCGTCGCCGCCGCCGTGGTGGTCCATCAGCACCGGGCAGGAGAACGCCGCCGGGAACTTGGAGACGAGGGGGCCGCCACCGGGGGCGCTCGCCTCGCGGATCGTCTTCAGGTCCGGCCCACCCGGCCAGGCCCAGGTGGAGGACCAGATCCGCTTCGGGGACTCGGGCGCAGTCAGCCGCTCGACCCGGACCGGGACGGGGCGCCCGTAGCCAAGGGGCTCCAAAGTCCGGACCATCGCCGCGTGCGCGAAGAGCTGGACACTGACCAGATCGGCCTCGCTCGCCGGGTCGGGGAGGCCCCCTGCCGGCCAGACGACGACGTCGAACAGGCGTGGGTGGCGAGTCCCCGGCACCGGGAAGCCGCCCGAGATCTCGGGGTGCTCCAGCACGGCGACGGCGGTCCCTGACCCGAGCGCGGGGAGGAGCTTCGGTCCAAGGGGGAGGAACGCCCCCGACCCGAGGTGCGCCGGCGCCTCGAAGGTGTCGACCACGGCGGTCCCGACCGTCTCGTGGCTCACGAGGGTGGGAACGTCCAGCTTGAGGCCGTTCCAGCGCGCGGCCCAGGCCTCCCTCACCGAGACGAGCTCCGACCAGCCTTCGAGGGCTGCTCGCTGCCACGGCTTGGCGACTGCGAGCAGTGCCCCGCCGCAGGCGAGCAGGCCTTCGAGAGCCGCAGGCGAGGCGAGCACGACGCCCGGGCGATGCAGGTGTGGTCCGAGATGGAGCTGTGCGACGAGACCGCCCCAACCGAAACGTGCGCCGTAGTTGTGAACGATGGTCGCCAGCGCCACGCCGACGACGAGCCCGCCAACCGCCCCCGCCGCCATGCGAGCGAGCGTCGCCCCGGGCGCCCGGCGGATCGTAGGCACGAACGTGTCGAGCCGGGTACCGGGATGGTCCGCTGCGGCCACCGAACGGCGCGCGGAGGCGATCTCGACGACGAGCACGAAGGCCGCCGCGGCATCGAGCGCGTGGCCGGCCGGCGCACGCAGGTAGCGATCCCCGACGACGGGCACCAGCCAACCAACCGCCGCCGCCCACAGCCCTGCGCACCACGAAGCGAGCAGCGGCCAACCGGGCAAGAGCCCGGTAGCGAGACCTGGCAGCGGTACGAGGGAGAAGCGGAGCTGACGCCACTGACGAAAGCGCCGCAGGCGGGTCTCCTCGGCCGGGTTCGCAGGCGTCGGATACCCCCAGTCGTCCTTCTTGCCGGAGAGCGCCACCGGTGGCTCGAGCAATGCGACCAGGAGGACGCAGGCCCAGAGAACAGCGATTGCCGGCAAGCCGAACCAGGACGAGACGGCGGCGACGCCGATGGCCGCGAGAACCAGGACCGGCGCGATCGACTGGGCTGGCTGGCTGGAGCGACGACGGGGTGCCATCAAGACGATCAGAACTCGTCGAGGACACCACGGCGGTCGTCGCGCATGGGCCGCAGATGCGTGCCGGTGTCGTGGAGCCGGCCGTCTCGCACCTGCGCCGCGGCCAGGCGGGCGGTGGACAGAAGCGGGTACAACGCCGTGACGATGTCGGGATCGGCGGGACCGCCCGACGCTATCTTTGCGAGCCGGGTGTCGAGCACCTCACCGTGGACGGCCTTCGCTCCCCGCGGCCGGTAGAAGGCGATGTTGACCGGCTTTCTCTGGCTGGAGGGCCAGATGACGATGTACGGCTTGTGCACGACGGCGTGGAGCCCCTGGCGCACAAACAGGTTGTTGAGCGCGTCCACCGCCATCTCGGCAGTGTGGCGGTCGGCGAACGCGATCCGCCGAAAACCCCGTCGCGTCCTCCCGGCGAGCGTCCAATAGAAGGCCGATTTCCACGCTTTGGTGTCGAAGACCCAAACGTGACTGCCGGCGACCACCAGGTGGTCGATGTCCGCGTCGACGCCGCTCACCGGCATGCGCAGGCTGTGGAGCACCGTCGGGCCGCCGGGGACGAGAAGCTGGGCAAGCACGTTGGCCGTCTTCTCCTCACCCCTCTTGCCCTGGGCTCTGGCCTCCTCGCTCACCGCCCAGGTCTTCGGGCCCGCGAGCGACAGGCCGGGGATGCCGAGCAGTTGCGGTTGCGACGGGGGCTGGTGATGGTGCGCCATGCCCGTCCTGTGCACCGGGTTCGAGATCGGCTCGCCGCTCCCGTCCCGCAAAGCGCGCGACCAGCTCAGCACGCCGTTCCGGCGTCGTCCGCTCAGGGGGTGGGAACCCGGCCAGCCGGCGCACGACCGCCTCCAGGTCGAGGCCCGGGCCGCGCAACCAGTGCGGCACGCCGTAGACATCCCCTGCATGGACGATCGGCGCCCTGGCGGCCACCGGGTCGGCGGGGGTGAACACGACGGCGTAGGGGTCGAGCAGGTCGACTGGCTCCCACCGAGCACCCGGTCCCCCGGTCGGGCGCTCGACTCGGAGCCCGAAGAAGCTCGGGTGCACGAGCCCAAGGCCTGGGAACCAGTCACGGTAGCGGACGAGGCAGACGCGCTCGGCGATCCGAGCCCTCACGCGCTCGGGCGAGGAGCTCACCGCGCTGGCGACCGCGCGCCTCACCAGGTGGTCGGGTCGGTTCCGGTCGTTGTCGGGGTCGGAGACGTCGACGAAGCACACGACCGTCGAACGCTCGGCATCGCCCAGGAGCACGTCGATCCAGTGCTCGAGACGGGCCTGGAAGGTCGCTGCCGCGTTCGCCGTCATCTCGACGACGATGCGCAGCCCGTCGTCGCGCACCCACACGGCATCAGCGCTGCGCCGCGACTTTGCGAGCCGCTCGTCGAAGGGGAAGAGCAGCCGGACACCCGCCAGCAGCTCGCCGAAGACCGTCCCGATCGGGGTGAGCTCGGCGACCCGCAGCGACAGCTCCGTCGTGATGAGGTTGTGCCAGGCGGCCTGCGACCCACAGGACCACTTCTGGCAGGCGCTGACCCCCAGCCACTCGGCGTAGGAGAGCTGATCCAAGAAGTGCAGCGCGACGTCCGTCACGTCCGGCCGCCACAGCGTGGGGACGACGACTCGGCGCTCTCCGGCGAAGGCGCCGCCGCGCTGGACGAGGCCTGCTTCGAGCAGGAGCCGCAGGTCGATCGAGCGAGACGAGCTCATGAGCGGCGAGCCGACGACGGCCGCGACCTGCTCGGAGGTCATCGTCCGCCACAGATGGATCGCGCCGAGCGCCGCCAGCCTGCGCGGGCGGGCGATGACCCTGCCGCGGGCCTCGTCTTGCGAGCCGAGCTGGAGCGCTCTTGGGTGTGCGATGCCAGACGCGCGATAGCGCTCGAGCGCGGCGCGCGAGCTCCAGCTCATCGCGACATGGCCGGTCGGAGCCGAGCGCACACCAGACCAGAACAGCTCGACCCGGTCGGCAGCGGTATGGCGGGGCGTCGTGCACGCGCTCTTCACCTCGCAGAGACGCACGGCACCGTCGTTTCTCGTGCTCACCATTCGTCACCTCCCGTATCCACGGCCGGCCAGTCGCCGGCGTCGGAACTGGTCTCTCGCACCCCTGCGCCGGCGGCTCCCCGGCCGGACGGATCCACGCGGGCGCCGGCGCCGAGGAGATAGCCCTGATCGGCGGCGAAACGAGCCGCGTCCCCGTCCCAGAACGCGGTGCGGATGGTGACCGGAGGCTGGAGCCTGCCGTCGGCCCGGGCGCGCAGCACCGCGCAGAAGGCCTCGAGGTTCCCCAAGTCCGAGGCGGTCCACTCCTCGCCGGTCATCGAGAGCTGCGCGACCGCCTGGGCGACGACCGCGGCGTTGGCCTGCTGGAACCAGAAGACCGAGCCGAACCCGAGGAGGACGGAGCGCAGCCGCTCGTCGAGCTGCTCGGGCTGCTGGGTCGCGAAGTAGCACCGCACGCCGTAGGCGCGACCTTGGTTGCGGAGCCACTCGACGACCTCTGACGAGCTGGTTGCCAGCTGGCTCAGCTCGTCGGCGAAGATCGACACCGAGCGGCCCGCCTCCTGCCATCCCGCACAGGTCCGCTTGATCGCGTCCTCGAGCGAGTAGGCGAGCATCGCAGAGACGATCCGCCCCGAGGTCTCGTCCACGAGACGGCCGTCCGCGGTCACGCCGGCGTTCACGACGACAGCCGCGTGCGAAGAGAGGATCTGGGACCAGGAGAGCACCGGCCGGGTGTGCGACCACCAGGTCGGCACGCGCATCAGGTCGTCGACCTTGTTGCGCGCCGCCTCGGTCAGGGTCCGGCGCTGGGAGGGGGTGACGCTGTCGCCGTAGACGATCCTGAGCCGGCTCGTCGCGTCGGCGAGCTCGGCGCCGGCCTTGGTGTCGAGATGCTCGGCCGCCCAGCGCTCCATCGCCCGAGCGAGCTCGACGCCGTGGGCGTCGTCGCGCGAGCCCAAGAGGATGTGCGCGAGCGAGACGAACGAGGGGGGATCGACGACGCCTTGGGTCGTCATCGCGACCTCCTCGGGGCAGGCGAGCGCCGCGGTGAAGACGACGTTCAGCACCTCGGTCGACCTGCCCTGGATCTGCGCGTCGTCGTAGGCGTAGCGCATCGCCGAGACGAAGAACTCGGCGCGCTCGGACGGCGACATCGTCGGGTCGTTGAACAGGTCGATCGCAGGCGAGAAAGGGTCCGCAAGCTCGGCGACGCACAGGTCGTCGCCGAGCGCCGACGCCCAGTGGCGGTAGCCGGCGACGCCTTCTTCGCCCTTGTGCTCGAAGCACACGAGCGTGCTCGCCCTCCCGGGGCGACCGGGCTTTTCAGAGGGGCGGGTGCGCTCGAGGCAGTGCCAGGCGAAGAGGTGCTGGACGAGCTTGGTCTTGCCACTCCCTGGTGCGCCGACGACGGCCGACGACTGCCACGCCTCTGCGGCCGAGAGGTGCACCGGCTCTCCGGAGAGCGACCAGCCGACGAGCGGCCCGATGTCGCCGGTGAGCGCGGCGGGGGCGCTCCGGACCTGCACCTGCGCGACGCCCGCAGCGAGGCCGGCGTGCGGCGAGACGATGCCGACGACCATCGCTGATCCGAGGAGGAAGCTCGCCTGCGCGAGCGGGTAGTCGCCGTCGCGGGCGTGCAGCGTCCTGGTCGAAAGGTTCCCTGATTGGTCGCGCCGGGACACCGTCCGCTCGCGCCGGGGAGGGCGCGGCGGGAGCGCCCGTCGTGGCGGTGCGGGCACCGCGCCTGCGCGCAGCGAGGCCTCGGTCGTGCGCGCCCTCGACGGCACGGCGCCGAGGGACACGCCGAGCCCGCCCATAGCGAGGAGCCCGCCGACGACGTCGCCGGCGAGCAGGTGGTGGAAGTGCAGCGCGAAGACGGCCTCGGTGAGCGCGCCGGCCACCACGAGACCTGGACCGACCGGGCTCGTGGCGGCGTGCTCGACCCTGGTCTCCAGGTCGAAGCCGGGCAGCGCGGCGGCGAGCTGGCCGAGCAGGAGTGAGACCGCGTCGTGGCTCGGCCCGCCGGCAAAGATCGACGCGACGACGGCCTCGGTCTCTCGCGCGTAATGGGTCTGCACGCCCGCCAGGCGGTGCTCGAACCAGCGCCGCACCCGACGCAGCTCGGCG
The DNA here is from genome assembly GCA_021801615.1 of Actinomycetes bacterium. GTDB lineage: Bacteria > Actinomycetota > Acidimicrobiia > Acidimicrobiales > RAAP-2 > JAJYVT01. The sequence goes on along the minus strand of JAJYXS010000195.1, from coordinate 2,527 downwards.
GCGCTCGGAGCCCGCAGCGACACGGCGACGAAGCTCTGTGGCTCCATCACCTGGGCGAGCAGGACCGCGACCTCTGAGGGGTTCGCTCCGGCCTGGGTGTCGCGGGAGACAAAGCCACGAGATGGCCGTGCGACGAGCCACCCGACCGCCCTCGCCGACGACCAGTCGGGCACCTCGGCGACCGGCTCTGCGCGCGCGCCGAGGGCCGAGGCCAGAGCGGCGACGAGGGCCTTGGACTCCGAGCGCTCAGGCACGAGCACGTGGGAGGCGAGGCCGGCCTCGGTGCGGGTCGCAAGCAGGATCGCCCTGCCCGCGCTGCGCACCGCCCCGCCGACGGGCTTGGCCCTGGCGACGACGACTTCTGGGCTTGGCGGCCCCCCGGCGGAGCGCACGAGGCGAAAGGCACTGGATGGCCGCTCGCCGGGCCTGCCACCCGCTGCCGTCGCTCTGGCCGAGCTCATGCAGGACACCATGCGGCGAGTGCGCGTCGGCGGAAATTGACGTGGATGCAGACGGCGGAGAACTCTTACGGATCCTGCGCCCACGATCCCGGTCATCGGGCGGCGCCAGCGGCCGCGATGCCTTCTCCCCCTCCCCAGCGCCACTCCGTTTCTGCTGGTTCGGGCTCGAAAACGCGGAGCGAAAGCGGCTCGATCTCGTGGTGCGAACAGGCCGGTGCCGGGTCGGGATCTGCCTCCCGGAGGGTGGGATGAAGATGCGCAGGAGCAGGCCGGTGCGGGGTTGCAATTGCTGGCGCGGGCCGGGGGCTCAGACCGTGCAACGTAAGGCGCTCAGACCGTGCAGCGGCGGGGCGGGGGCGAGACGGGATCGACACGTGCGCGAGACGCGACGAGACGCAGGCCGGGACCGTGACGAAGACGACGAGACGCGACGGGGGGCAAGACGACGACGAGACGACAGCGGGGCGCAAACGTGACGGGGCAGATGGGCGCGCGGCGTGGGCAGGACGGGCCATCGCGAAGCGATCCGGGCGAGCCGCCGAAGGCGGCGAGCCTCTTTCAGCGAGACGGGGCCGCGCACGGCTATCGCCGGACCTGGGCCAGCGCTCGGGCCACCCGGTCGCCGGGCACCGAGGCATCCGGTCAGCAGTCGACGGCGATGTGCAGCGCCGTGCACGCCTCGGCAAGCCGAGCTGCTCCGAGCGCGCAGATGCGACCAGCAAGGTACGCCTTTGGTACGACGCGCAGGTTGTCAAAGCTGGCGGCGCACTCCGTAGGCATCCCGTCGTCGGGTCCCAGCAAGACTTCCGTCGGGATGTACCTGACCGTGCGGGTCACGGGGGCAGCAAGCACGGCGTTGAGCACCGGGATGGCTGCTGACCTGGTCATGACCAGGAAGGGTCGGCGACCCAGCCCCTCGATCTCGCCCCACCACACCTCACCGCGACGAGGCTCGCTCACCACGGCTCCTCGGCGATGGCATCTCGGAGCGAGACGAGAGCAGCGTCTTGGTCGGCCGCGGTGGGGGGAGTGCGCTGGTAGCCGGCGACGATGGCTCGGTCGATCTGCCGGTGGTGTTCGAGGGCCGTGATGGCTTCGACGCCGGCTCGCACCGCAGCCGCCCGGCTCTCGTAGACACCACTTGCGACGAGCGCGTCGAGCTCTGAGAGGAGCTTCTCGGGGAGCCGGACTGCGATCTGCTCGGTGGCCACTGTGTCGGTATACCATAACGGTATGCGGCGTGGGATGCGACCGGTGCCGCTCCCCCGGACCTGCTCCACCCGCCAGCAAGCCGGCGCGACCCCCCTCGGTCGCCTGGCCGCCCTCGACCGTTCAGCTCGACGAGCTCAAAGCCGCCGGGGCATCGTGCTCGACGACCAGGTGGCGCTCGAGCATCTGCTCGATCACCTCGAGCGACCGGACGACGTCGGCCCTCGGTCGCGAGAGACGCCTCGCGACCTCGTCCACCGAGACCAGCTCGCGCTCTGGCCAACGGGACCAACGAAGCTCGGCGACGCGGCCGAGGCGGTCGTCTGCGATCCACGCCTCTGCCACGGCGCGCGCGACCGCCAACGAGGTCGCGTCGTCTCCGCCACCTGCGACCTGGAGGCCCCGGCAGATGGCCCGGATGCGATCGAGCGCCTTTCGCACCCTGGCGACCGGGACGCCGACGATCCTCGCGACCAGAGCGGTGCTCGGCAGGTTCTCGTCGGGCCAGGGAGAGAGCCACGCCTTCGCGATGACTCCGAGCTGTGCGTCGATGGCGCTCGCCTCCTCGATCGTCCGCGCGACGAGCGCCGTCGTCGCCCCGTCCGCGAGCCGGTCGGCGACGAGGCGCTCCACGCTCTCGGTGCTCGGAAGCCGGGCGAGATCGGCACCGACGACGACGCTCACGCCGCGGTAGTCGGCGGTCTGCGCCGGGGCGCTGTGGACGCGGGTCGGCCCTCCGCCGATCCGGTCGTTGTAGGTCTCGGCCACCTCGTCGTCGGTGAGCCGCTCCCCGAAATCGACCTCGATGCGCTCGCGCACCTCGTGCATCGCACGCTGCCGTCGGGCGACGCCCGAGT
>JAJYXS010000212.1 GCA_021801615.1 Actinomycetes bacterium | reverse complement strand
GGACGCCGGCATCGAGCTTCTCGGAGAGTACCGCCATCTGCCGAGGCCGGCAGGTGACGACCTGCTCGCCGAGATGCGCGCACGAGAGGCGGGCGGCCCGAAGGCACGAGTGCCCCTCCAGCTCCCGTTCGTGCCAGGCCCGGTGCAGGAGTAGGTGCAAGGAGAAGGTCCAAAGAAACGGTGCAAGGGGAAGGTGCCCCAAAGGGCCAGAGCGAGCTTTTGGCTCAGGAGCCCGGCTGCGGGGGCTTGCGGCCTCCGTAGATCACGTAGTCCAACTGCTTCCAGTAGACGTCGATGGCCTCGAAGCCGGCGGCCCTCAGGAAGTCCAGCTGGAGAGGGAGCGGGATCATGTAACGAACGTGGTTCTCGTGCCGACGCTGCTCTTCTGGGCTCGGGTGCTGGCGTTTCGCGGCAGCTTCCGGGTCCTGGCGGTCACCGGCCCGGAGCCACGCGGCCTCGACGAGGGGGTCGTCGGTCGTCACCGGGTCGTAGTTCAGGTACCAACCTCCAGGTGCCAGGTGCTCGAAGATCTCGGAGAACAGCTCTCGCTTGCGTCGGTCGGGGAGATGATGCACGCACATGGAGCTGATCACCGCGGCCACCCCGGTCGGCACCTCGTCCGGCCAGTCGCCTGCGGCCAGGTCGAATTCGACGTAGGTGAACCGGCCTTGGTAGTCGGCCAGCGCACGGCGGCCCTCCGCCGTCATCTGGGGGGAGTACTCCGCCAAGATGGCTTCGGCCCGGGGAAAGCGGTCGAGCACCACCCGGGTGGCGGCGCCAGTTCCAGCTCCAAGGTCGACGAAGGTGAAGGGCTCGTCGTCCTCGAACGGCAGCAAGTCGGCCATGAGCCGGCGTTGCTCGCCCCTGCGCCGCTCACGCTCCTCGGTGCCGGCGACCCAGTTGGCGACCATGCGGTCGGATTTCCAGACGTCGTCGTTCGTGTCGGTGTCCTCGAGCATGGCGAGAAGCTAGCGTGCTGACGCCGATGCCTCCTCTCGCCTTGTTCGCCTTCTACGACGAGGCGTCGGGCCCGAGGGCAGCCGCGAAGATCTCCGAGACGACGACGAGGCGGCCGGGGAGACTCCACGCCGTGCTCAGGTTCTGCTCCCTCACGCTCTCTTCCCGCCGATGAGGAGGGCGTGCACTGTCTGCTCGACGTTCGCGGTCGTGAGGACGAGCACCTCGTCCCCGGACTGGAGCACGGTGTCTCCGCGGGGCACGACGAGATGGTCGCGGCGCACCACGGCGACGACCGTCGCGTCTCTCGGGAACGACAGGTCGGCGATGGAGCTTCCCTCGGCGGGCGAGTCGTCCGCCAGGGTGACCTCGACGAGGTGCGCGCTTCCGCCCTCGAACTGCAGCAGCCGTACGAGCGCTCCCACCGACACGGCTTCTTCCACGAGAGCGGTGAGGAGCTGCGGGGTCGAGACGGAGACGTCGACGCCCCAGCTCTCGTTGAAGAGCCACTGGTTCTTCGCGTTGTTCACGCGCGCGACGACCCTCGGCACCGCGAACTCCTGCTTCGAGAGGAGCGACGTGACGAGGTTGTCCTCGTCGTCGCCGGTGGCGGCCACCACCACGTCCACCGACGCAAGCCCAGCGGCGTCGAGCGAGGTCATCTCGCACGCGTCCGCTGCGATCCAGTGCACGTCGGGAAGCTCCAGGCGGCGTCGTCCCACGATGTCTGGGTCGAGCTCGAGCACGAGGACGTGGTGGCCGTTGCTCGCCAGGTCGCGGGCGATGGCCGTGCCGACGCTGCCGGCCCCGGCGATCGCCACCTTCACGGCAGGATCCTCATCGCTTGTCGCTCGCGCCGCCAAGAGCCGGGACGGGTGCGAGCCGTTGCTCGAGCTCGTCAAGGGCATCCGCGGCCACCAACAGGTGCAGCACGTCGCCCTCCTGTCCGATCAGGCCTTGCCCGTCGAGACGCGGGGTCCCAGCCCGTGTGACGGCGACGACCGACACGCGCCCGGGCACGGCGAGCTCGTCGAGCCGACGTCCTGCCCAGTCGTCGGGCACGGGACGCTTGACGAGCAGGAGCTTGCCGGTCGGGTCCGCCCACTCACGGGCCACGCTGGCGGGCAGGAGCCGCCAGCGCACCTGGTCGATCGTCCAGCTGACCGTCGCGACCGTCGGGATGCCCAGGCGTTGGTAGATCTCCGCCCGCCTGGGGTCGTAGATACGCGCGACGACGCGGTCGATGCCGTAGGTCTCGCGCGCGATCCTGACCGTCAGAATGTTCGTGTTGTCGCCGCTCGTCACCGCCGCCAGCGCGTCCGCGTGTGGCGCGCCCGCCCGCTCGAGGTCGTCACGGTCGAACCCCGAGCCGGTGATCCGGCGGCCGCTCCACTCGTCGGGCAGCCGGCGGAACGCGCGTGGATCGCGGTCGACGATCGCCACGCTGTGCCCTTCCTTCGTGAGGGATATCCCGAGGCCCGAGCCGACGCGCCCGCAGCCCACCACGATGACGTGCATTCGCAATGTGCTACACGGCGCGTCGACGCATGTAAAGCGCGCCGAGCTTCGTGTCGTCCGGGCGTGGCCGTCCAGATCGGTGCGCCGAGGTGGTGGACGGGATCGGACGGCACGCCCATGGCAGCGACCTACGCTCTGGCAGTGGACGGGCCACGTGCAGCCCGAGCCGAACGCGCCGGGCAGGACCTGAGGATGGGCCAGCCGTGACCTCGTCGGTGCCCGAGCCTCGCGTGGACGCGGAAGAGACGCCTCGCGTCGAGGCGGGGGAGAAACGCGGTACCGCCGGGCCGCCTCGGGCTCCGATCCCGCCTCCGTCGGTGGCGAAGCCGGTCGCGGCCCCTGTCGACACGGCCGCCGCGTTCCCAGAGTCCTTCCGTTACCGGCTGAAGAACGCGCTTCTCGGGAGGCCACTGGTCTCCGAGGAGCTCCGCCGCGAACGGTTGAACCGAGCGATCGCCCTCGGCGTGCTGGCTCCGGACTGCATCTCCTCTTCGGCCTACGGCACCGAGGAGATGCTCACCCAGCTCGTGCCGTTCGTCGGGCTCGCTGCCTTCACGCTCGTCGTGCCGATCACCCTGGCGATCCTGGGCGTGCTGTTCTTCGTCACGCTCTCGTACCTCGAGGTGATCCAGCTCTACACGAAGGCCGGCGGGTCCTACGTCGTCGCCCGAGACAACTTCGGTCCGAAGGTCGCCCAGATCGCGGCCGTCGCGCTCCTGATCGACTACACGGTGACCGTCGCGGTCCAGACCTCGGCGGGCACTGCGGCGCTGACCAGTGCCTTGCCGTCCCTCGTGCCCTGGACGGTCCCGATCACCGTCGGCGTCGTGCTGGTCCTCCTCTACGGGAACCTCCGTGGCATCCGGGAGGCCGGGAAGTACTTCGCCTTCCCGACCTATTTCTTCGTCTTCAGCCTGGGGGGCGTGATCGTCGCCGGCTACGTGAAGGCGGCGCTCGGCGAGCTCCACCCCGAGAAGCTCCCGCCCCAGCACCTGATCTACAGCGGGCATTTCGGGACGCCGGGGAGCGGGCTGTTGATGGGGCTCGCCTTCATCTCGCTCCTCCGCTCGTTCGCCAACGGCGGCTCGTCGTTGACGGGCCTCGAGGCCATCTCGAACGGAGTGAGCGCCTTTCGCAGGCCCGAGTCCTACAACGCGCGAGTGACGCTCGTCGCGATGAGCTCGGTTCTCGCGTTCTTGGTGTTCGGCGTCACGATGCTCGCCCGTTGGACCCACGCCGTGCCGTACGCCGCCGGCTCGCCGACGGTGCTCTCCCAGGAGGTCCAGGCCGTCGCGGGCCACGGGGCGCTCTTCTACGTGGTGCAAATTGCGACCCTGCTCATCCTCTACACGGGAGGCAATACCAGCTTCAACGGGTTCCCGTTCCTCGCGAGCTTCGTCGCCGCCGACTCCTTCCTCCCGCGCCAGCTCACCCGGCGCGGTCACCGTCTCGCGTTCTCGAACGGCATCATCGTGCTCACCGTCGTCGCCCTGGTGCTGATCGTCGCCTTCCGCGCAAGTGTGGACTCGCTCGTCGCGCTCTACGCGATCGGCGTCTTCACGGGCTTCTGCATGGCCGGGTCGGGGATGGTGAAGCACCACCTCACCCACAAGGGCCGACACTGGCGGCGCAAGGTCGCCGTGAACGGCTTCGCAGCCGTCCTGACTGCGGCAGTCGTCCTGATCTTTGCGTTCGCAAAATTCCTCGAAGGGGCCTGGGTCGTCGTCCTCGTCGGCCCGTTGATGTACTGGGGGCTGATCCGCATGAAGCGTGAGTACGTCGAAGAGGAGCGGCAGCTCCAAGCTGGGGCGGCCGAAGGGGCGGAGGCACCGGTCCTGCGACGCCACGCGGTCGTCGTGCTGGTGGACAGGCTCGACATGGCCGCCGCGCGGGCGATCCAGTACGCCCGCGCGCTCTCCCCCGACGAGCTACGGGCGGTGCACTTCGACATCGACGACCTCGCGACGCGTGCGCTGGTCGAGGACTGGAGCCGCCTCGGGCTGTCACGCCTGCCGCTCGACATCGTGGAGGTTCCCGACCGCCGCCTGGGGCGCGCCGCTCTCGAGCTCGTGGCCGACGTCGTCGCGGACGGGGAGACCCAATGCACGCTCCTGCTGCCGCGCAGGGGCTTCACCAACGCGTGGCAGCGGCTCCTTCACGACCGGACCGCCGACAAGATCGCGACCGTCGTCAGCCAGGTCCCTCACGTGGCGGCGACGATCGTGCCGTTCAATCTCACGGCCAAGTCCAAAGGTGCAGGGTCGCGCTTTCCCGCTCGGACCGAGGTGACGTCCAGCAGCGAGCTCACGAGCCCAGTCCCAGGAGGAGCACCTCGTGCCGACGAGGAGGCCACGGCGGGCAAGGGGGAGGTGGCCGAGGCCGAGGAGCGTGCGCCGTCGGCCAAGGGAGCGGGACGATGGAAGGCGCCTGTCGCCCGGGAGCACAAGGTGCTGGAGGGCGCGAGCACCAGGACCGACGAGGATCTGGCGCTCGCACGGCGCGCCGCCGCCGCGCTACCCATCGGGCAGGTCGAGTGGCGCCAGCGAGTCGAGGTCGCGGGCCGGATCAAGTCGGTGCGGGTGCAGCCGAGGGCAGGCACCTCCAACCTGGAGTGCACCCTTGTCGACCGCACCGGCGCCATCCTCCTCGTCTTCCAGGGACGTCGCCGGATCCCCGGCATCGAACCGGGGGCGCGGCTCGTGGCCGAGGGCATGGTCGGTGCGTGGGGACGCAGGCTCGCGATCTTGAACCCCGACTACGAGCTCGTCGGCGAGCGGGAGACCGAGGAACCCCCCGCTGCCGAGCCATAGCCCACGGATGCCGAGCCATAGCCCACGGATGCCGAGCCATAGCCCACGGATGCCGAGCCATAGCCCACGGATGCCGAGCCATAGCCCACGGATGCCGAGAGCGTCGACACCACGGCGGGGCTCACGGCGAGCGGCCCTCCGAAGACGTAGCCCCGGGTGCCCTTTCTAAGGCTGGCGAGGTAGGCGGAGACCGGTGCGGGCAGCGGTCCGTTCGGGTCGACGAGCAGGAGCGGGCCGCTCCGGCCGCTCGTCGCCATGAAGGCCCCTCCGCCGAGGGCGTCGGGGAAGGCTTCGGAGGTGGCGACCCCGAAGAGCGCGGCACCCGGAAAGAACGTGGAGGCCACCGCGGCCGACGTGCCGAAGAGTGTCCGTCCGTAGACGGGCTTGGCCGCCGGGTCGGCTCCGGCCGCGGCGAGCGGGCCCCCGATCGCGTAGCGGGTGTCGGAAGGGAAGCGCGCCAGGTACGCGGCGGTCTCGGGTGCCTGGGTCGCACCGTCGGTCAGCAAGATGGCGGCGTGCTCCTCGATGGCCGCCGGGACGGCCGACAGGGCGTCGTAGAAGTCGAGCCCGGTCGCCTCGAAGATCGTGGACGGGTTCCCGAGCTGCTCGGCGACGTCGACGGCGGTCGCGTACTCGTTGGTGCCCGATTCCCGGACGACTCGGTAGCCGAGGCTTTCCAGGGTCGTGTCGATCTGCGGGCTCAGCGCAAGGTCACCGCCGAGCACGTAGACCGTGGACCCGCTCGGGAGCACCCGCTCGATCTCAGCCTGCACTCGGGGATCGAGCGCTGAGGAGACCGCAGCGTCCGGGGTGATGAGCAACGGCCCGTCGACCGCTGCCGCCAGCGGCCCTCCGACCAGGGCGTCGGAGAAGAACTCGGACTGCGCGAGGACGACCGCCTTGGCGGACCCGGGGGCCGGGAACTCCTGCTGCGAGACGGCGATCGAGGTGCCGATGGCGTCCTGGCCGTAGATCCGGATGACGTTGGACGGCGCGTCGGTCGGTGGGGCGCAGGGCAGGTCGCCGTCGTAGCCTCCGGCCGGGAACTGCGCGAGTGCCACCGGGCCGCCGGTGAACGAGGTGTCGGCGCAGACGGACTGCGTCCCGGCCTCGTCGTTGGCTCCAGGCATCCACGTGGCCAGTTCGCCGAGCGCGGGGGTTGTCGGGCCGGTCCCCCCGGTGATCGCCGCCCACTGGTTCGGCGCGGCGTAGAGCCCGACGCTCGGCGCCCCCGCGCTGACGAGGCCGTCCACGAACCCTTGGAGCACGGCCAAGTTCAACGCCTGGCCGGCAAATCCTGTCTGCCAGGTGTTGGTCGTCTCGACGTCCAGCCACCACGGGTACCCGCTCGGTGTGGCAGGGACGCTCACCGGCGGGGACTGCGCGTCGACGGCTTGCGCGGCGGCGTGGAGCCAGGCGGCGTCCTGGGTCGCCTGCTGGTCGCCGAATTCCCACGCGCATGCCGGAGAGTCCTCTCCGGCATGCGCCGGCCCAGCGCTCGTGGAGACGGTCGTGACCGTGCATGTGCCGTACGGGGTCGCGCCCGACGTCGGCCAGTTGGCGACGAGTGTCCCGTTGAAGACGTTCCCCGGATCGCTGGTGTTCACGTACACGGATGCCTTGGGCTCCGAACTCGACCCCGTCGACGCGCTCACCGCCCAATAGAGCTCGCTCTGTGAATAGCTCGGAAACGACGAGGACGGGCCGAGGCAGGGGTTCAGCGTGTCGGGCACGCCGTCGTTCACCCCCACGATTCCGAAGGCTGGGTCGCTCGGGAACGTCGAGCCGCACTGCGGGAAGGAGATGTCGTTGCCAACCTGGGCGCTGCCCACCTGGGCGGCGCTCTGCGGGGCTGCCGCCGACGAGGTGGCCGCCCCGAGCGGCAGGATCGCCGCGAGCGTCAACGCGATCGTCGTTCGGGCTCCGAACCCACTCCCCGACTTCATGCATGCCCCCGTGCTGGGTCGGAAGGAACGCCGCTGGGCCGACCGCCGTTCGTGGCTCGGTCGTCGAGCTGCGACGGCGAGACGTGACGACCGAGGCGGTCCACCGGGCGAGTGTAGCGGCGAGCCCTGCCCTGCTTCGGGGACCACAGCACCGAGCGACGCTGGTGCGCGGCCCTTGCGCCCCAGGCGATGCCGCCCGCCTCACCCTGGCGTGCCTGCCCCGCCCTGGCCGGCCCGCCTTACCCTGGCGTGCCTGCCCCGCCCGGCTTCGTCTTGCGGCGTCCCGAGCCCCACCGCTTGGGGGAGCCCGTCTTCGAGAGCTCGAAGAGATAGCGGTTGTAGGCGTCCAGCTCCTCGTCGGCGATGGCCTTCACCTCGAGGACCTGGACGTCGATCGCCGGCCGCGCGCGTGCGTCGAGATCGTTCTCGACGTGGCGGGCCCCAAGCGGGGAGGACGCGGGACCGGCCTGGCTGGCCAGGAGGTCCGGCACCGCAGGCAGCAGGGGGGTCGTCGTGCGAACCTGCGCGCCCAGGGCCTCTCGGGGGCTGGCGAGCGCGGGGCGGCGGGCAGCCTCCAAGCTCGCACGGCGCACTTCTCGTGCCAGAGCCTTGTCGGTCGCCCACCCGGGGATCTCGTGGAGCGGCCTCCCGTCCTCGTCGGCAGCCGCGCGCTGCCTCGCCAGCCACAGCCGATCGAACGGGGTGGTCTGGTCGTGGATGAGCCTCCACCAGATGTACACGGCGTAGACGGCGAAGAAGGGCCACTCGACCGTGTAGACCCAGCTCAGCTCGTTGCCACCCAACGCGACGTGGTACTGCCACCAACCTGCGAGAAGGAACGTCGGCACGAGGACCGAGACGAGCGCCGTGAGGCCGACGCAGCGCCACGTCAGGTACTTCTTCATGCGCGATCGACGCTACCGGATCGGTGACCGCCTCTGCTGGCGACCCCGGGTCTTGGCGTCGAGTCGATGAGACCGCTCGGTTGTCGGCCCCGTGCGCTGGCCGGTGCGCGAGTACCGTTTCTCCCCGTCGAGACGAGGAGGAGGAGGATCATGGGGTGCGTGCCGCCGTCTCGGTGAGCCTGCTCTCTGCGGTCGCGCTCTCGGCCGCACTGACGATCGCGTGGACGGCGGGCTCGGGAGATCGGGTGGGCCATCTTCGCTCCCAGCAGCTCGGCACCCGCGAATCGCCCGCATCCGCGTACCTGTCCGAGTCGCAGTGCCTCGCCACAGCGTCGATCCGCCTGCCTTGCTACGACCCTGCCCAGATCGAGACTGCGTACGACGAGCGACCGCTGTTCGACGAGGGCGTCGACGGCCGTGGCCAGACGATCGTCGTCGTGGACTCTTTCGGCTCTCCAACCATCCGCAGAGACCTCGCCACGTTCGACGCCCAATTCCACCTGCCCACACCGCCGCGCCTGCAGATCATCCAGCCCGCAGGCGCCGTCCCCCCCTACGATCCTGGGACAGCGACAATGACCGGATGGGCGGGGGAGACGACCCTCGACGTCGAATGGTCGCATGCCGTTGCGCCCGGCGCGGACATCCTCCTCGTCGAGACTCCCGTCTCCGAGACCGAAGGGACAGTTGGTTTCCCTCAGATCGAGGCCGCGGAGCTCTATGTCGTCCGCCACCGGCTCGGCGACGTCATCACCCAGAGCTTCGGCGCGAACGAGCGGACCTTCTCCTCGCCGAGCCGGCTCGAGGCGCTGCGCAGCGCCTTCGTCGCCGCGGCAGCCGCAGGTGTCACGGTCGTTGCATCGACCGGCGACACAGGGGTCAGCGACTACACGACAGCGACAGGCAAGGACTTCTCGACGACGCGGACGGTCACATGGCCCGCGAGCGATCCGCTGGTCACGGCAGTCGGGGGGACGAAGCTCAGCCTGGACGCTTCCGGGCACCGGACCTCGCCGGACCAGGTGTGGAACGATACGTACGATCCCGTGGCGAACGACTTCGTGTTCGGCACACCCCGGCCCCATCCGGACGCGAGCGGCGGGGGGCTCTCGTCGATCTTCTCGAGACCTTCGTACCAGCAGGGGGTCGCGCAGGTGGTGGGAGATCACCGCGGCATCCCCGACATCTCGATGAGCGCCGCGTGCTCAGGCCTGGTGGACACCTACCAGAGCTTCTCCGGGCCGACACCCCCGGGCTGGTACTACGTCTGCGGGACGAGCGAGGCCGCGCCGCTCTTCGCGGGAATCGTCGCGCTCGCAGACCAGGAGGCGCATCACGGTCTCGGTCTCATCAATCCTGCGCTCTACGCGATGGCACGAGCCCACGACCCCGGGATCGTCCCGGTGACGAAGGGTGACAACACGGTGTCGTTCGACGAGCGCGGTAGGCAGCACACGGTCGTCGGGTACCGCGCGTCGGCGGGTTACAACCTCGCCTCCGGCCTCGGCACCGTCGACGCCGCGCGCTTCGTGCCGGAGCTGGTGCGCACGGTCGCGGCGGTCGGCTCGGCGGTCACCTACCAAGTGCTGTCGGCACCCAGGAGGTCGTGA
>JAJYXS010000081.1 GCA_021801615.1 Actinomycetes bacterium | reverse complement strand
CACGGCGCCGGAGTAGCCGGTCGTCGCGATCGCGGAGTGGAGCCCAGCGACCATGGCCCTCACGAGAGCTCGAACACGAGCGTCGTGGACCCGACGGTGATCTCGTCACCGCTGACCAGCAGGTGCTCGCGAACCGGCACGCCGTTCACCCGCGTGCCGTTGGTGGACCCCAGATCGGTGACCACCACCCCGTCGGAGGTCCGCCGGAACTCGGCATGACGCCGGCTCACGTTCGGATCGCCCAGGACCACGTCACACTCCGGCAGGCGTCCGAGGATCGCAGGCCCGTCTCCGAGCGCGACGCGGCTCCCGTCGGGAAGCACCAGCTCCGCGTAGGGGCTCTCTTCGGGCCCTTCCACCACCTCGGCGGTCACGACGAACCGGCCGGGCCGGAGCCGGCTGCCCTCGTAGACCTGGACGTCCACAGGGCCGACGAAGGAGTAGCCCTCGGTCCGCGCATGCTCTCGTGCGGCGTCTGCCAGCTCGCGGGAGAGCGCGTCGATGAAGTTGGCGAACCGCTCGACGTCGGCAGGGGACAGGGTCACGCTGAACGAGTTCGGCGCGATCAGGCCGTGAACGCCGACACGCCGATGGAGGTCCATCTCGCGCGTCAGCCGCCGACCGATCTCGATCGGCTGGAGGTTGCTCCGGAACGGTTTGGACAACGTACCCTCCACCAGGCGCTCGAGTCGCTCCTCGAACTGCTGGAGTCTCATAGGTCCGGCCAATCCTACTGGTCGGCTCGATCCCGACCAGGGCCTGGAGCGACTCGCCTGCCGGCAGCCAGCGGGTGCCCACCCGGGCGCGAGTACGCTGGTGGGCCCGGGCGAGTGGCGGAATAGGCAGACGCGCAGGATTCAGGTTCCTGTGTCCGAAAGGATGTGGGGGTTCAAGTCCCCCCTCGCCCACCGAGGAGGTCCTCACGTTTGGGGGGGACCCTGCATCCGGTGCAGGGCAGCCTGCATCCTCGCACGGTGCGGGACCGCCAGGGCCAGAGGAGCAGCGGGAGCTCGATGCCTCATGCCTCGATCGAGGAAGCTGCCGGAGCGGCGGGAACGACCTACAGTGGCTGGTTGGCGACCACGGCACGATAGGAGCTGACCTTGCGTGCCGGTCTGGCGCTGTCGTCGAGCACGAGCGTGCGAAGGCGAGCTCAGTGACGAGGAGATCGCCGAGGTTGACGCCTGGGCGCGAGATGCCGCTGCTCGCGACCGGCGGAGCCGACGACGGCCAGGCACGTCAGCCCGATGCGTTGGTGCTCTTGATCGGGCTCACGACGTCGTGAGTGCACTGTGCAGTTTGCAGTCTTTCGCTGACGACATCGCCAGATCCTCTCGGATGCTGCGGCGCAGTCAGGCCCCGCGGCCCGATGACGCACCGGCTCGACACCATCCGCGCAGTACCCCACCGCCACGTCTGGGTGACCTCGTCCACGCCGAGGTCACCCAGGCGCTGCGAGCAGCTGATGTCGGCGGCGCCCGCCGCGGGAGAGCGGGGCTCGCAGCACTGAGCAGAAGAGCTCCAGAAGTACCGAGGTGCGTGGCAGCCTCCGAGAGCTCAGCGGACATGGCGGCACGGCGCGTAGCGCCAGATCGTCGCCAGAGGTGCGCAAGGATTTTGCGGGCGTAAGGTTGGACATGGTGACGGCTCACCCAGCGCCTGTGGTCTGCCCTGTCTGCGCGCTCGGGGTGGCCGACGTCGGGGGCCTGGCTGTTCACCTGGTCGATGCAGCAGAGCGTAGCGAGGTCGCCCATGTCATGTGGCTCAATCGCCACGTCACGAAGCGGCGTATGCCTCCTTCTGAGCTCGAGAAGCTGCTCGACGAGCGGACCGCGCACGGCAGCTCCGCGTCAGATCGGGTCGCCCGATGAGCGCGGAGATGGCCCGGCGGGTGGAAGAGGTAGCCGTCGATCGATGGTTCCGCCGCCCGCCGGCACTGATCGCCGCCATGGCGACCGAGCCGACGATCGGCGTGACGCGGGCCTTCGTCTTGCAGTGGACGAAATTCTCACGGCTCTTCCCGCGCTGGGTCGGGGCGATCATGTCCAACTGCCCCGAACCCGAGGTCGTCGCCTACGAGGTCGAGAACCTCGTGTCGGAAGTCGTGCGCGACCCCGCCGGTGACGACAACCACTATGAGCTGCTCGTCCGCCTCGGGGAGCACGTCGGGCTGTCCCGAACCGAGATCGAGGCCGCTGAACCGCTCCCGGAGGCCGCGGACGCCTTCCACTGGCTGTGGATGCAGGCCCGGAACCCCGACTGGCTCGTGGGCTTCGCGGCCGTCAACGGCCTGGAGATCCTCGGCGATCGCCACCTGCCTGAGCGCCACGACGTGAGGGCAGGCACCGGTCTCGCGCCAGGACCTTACGCCCGCTCCCTTGGCCTGTCCGAGGACAGCCTCCAATTCTTCGAGGTGAGCGACTTGGCGGATGCCGGGCACGGTAAGGCGACGGTCGAGATCCTCGCTTCGTTCACCCCTGAACGACGTGAGGACGAGATCCTGGGGGTGCTGGTCGAATCGATCGATCGCCTGCGCCGCATGATGGACGCGGTCTGGGTGCTCGCCCGTTCCATCGATGCACGGACGCGGGCGCAGGCAGGAATGCGGACAAGCGCAACAGGAAGGGAGGGCCTCGATGCCCAAGGGTGATCCTTGCGCGCTCTGCGGGTCGACCTGGGGCGACGTCGACCGAGAGCTCGGCGGTCGGCAGTACCACTTCTGCTGAGACCTTTGAGCCGACGCCTTCACCGATCTGGTGGTCGCTGTCGGGCACAGGATCGGTGAAGAGGCGGTCGTCCGGTCGGACGACGTCGTGGGGAACGAGGTGAGAGGCAGCGCGTGGCCGGTCGGCGACGAGGTGCGACGCTACGCGTTCGTCGCACTGTTCTCCGACGACGGGGAGGTGCTCGACTGCCGGGTGGACGTGGCGCCAGCGGGCGGGACACGGACCGGGGAGGAACCGGGGACAGGCTCGGCCTCGTCTCGCCACTGATCGCAGGGGGTGGCCCAACCCGCGGGTGCGCGACGGGCGTCGTGCTCAGCCCTCGAGGCGGTGGGACGCGTCTCGTGGTCGCTTCGCGCTGACGGCTGCGCAGCAGCCCCGTCGTCCCTGGTGCCGATGCCCAGCGTTCGTGCCGCCACGCCTTCGAGCCCTACACGTGCCGTCACGTGTCGGGTCCAGGCGACCGATGCCACGAGCACCACGGCCCACGCCACCGCGCCCCAGACCAGGGGGAAGGAGAAGGGGACCACCGACTCGTAGAGCACCAGCCAGAAGAGACCCATCGCGACGATCGGGAGCGCCACGTGGAAGAGCACCTGGACGACCCGGCGCTCCCCGGAGGACAGCCGCATCAACGAGACGTTCATGAGGGGGTGGGTGGTCACCAGCCCGAAGAGCACCCCCGTCGTGATCACGTCGAAGGCGGCCGCGGGCCCGAGCCAGATCCCGAAACCGAGCGCCACTGCGGCTGCCACGGCGGAGAGGGCGCTGACCGCGCGGGCAGGAGCGCGCCGGCTGTTGAGCGTCGCGAGGCCGTGGCGCACCAGGCGATCCCGCCCGACCGCGTAGAGGACCCGCGCGGAGCTCGTGACGAGGGCAACGTCGTCCATGAGGGCGCTGTTCACCGCGAAGACGACGAGCAGCACCGCCCCGAGCGGTCCGAGATAGCGCAAGAAGACCACCACGCCAGGTGCTGTGGCGCTGGCGAACGACGCCATCTTGGACTCGCCCCAGCCGACGGTCAGCGCGTACGCCGAGACCGTGAGCGTGATGCCGACCAGGACGAGCGAGAGGATCGCGGCCTTCCCGATGGCTCGCCCGTCGCGCTCGGCGGCGCGCGTCTCCTCGGCGAGCGGCGCGTGGCTGCCCACCCCTATGAAGCTCGTGACCGAGAAGATCATCCCGAGGGCCACCCCCTTCAGCCCGACGGCTCCGAGGTCGAAGGGGCGGAGGGGCGCATGCAGCGTCGGCACGAGGGCGATCACCACGACGCTCGCCACCAGGAGGAAGAGGATCTCGATCAAGCTGGTGACCGCCAGCACCCGGACGGTGGGCCGGATGCCCAGCACCCCGAGGAGCCACGGCACGCCCACGAACGCCGCGGCGAGCACTGCCCAGAGCCACGAGGGCACGGCGAGTCCGAGGTACGAGCGGGCAAGGGCGGGGAGGAACACCCCGCCGATGTAGACGGCTACGCCTGCCACGCTCATCACCTGGTAGAAGACGACCATGAAGGCGCTCACCAAGGCGGGACGCGCCCCGAGCCCTGCGGAGACGTAGCTGTAGTAGCCACCGGCGGAGCTCCGGTGCTTCGAGAGGTGGTAGATCGTGTTCACCTCGATGAACATGAGGACGAAGGCCGCGAAGTACGCGAGCGGCAAGGCCACCAGGGCGAATGCGGCCCCTGCCGTCATGAAGGCCACCACGTCTGTGGCGGGCGCCATACCCGCGACGCTCTGACTGACGAGCCCCCAGAAGGAGACCACCCCGCGGGGGAGCGACGCGTGACCGCCCGGCCCCTGGTCGACTTCGCCGGCGGCGCCTGGCTGGTGCTGGTGCCGTCGACCGCCCGTGGTGCGTCTCATCCTCGTCCGATCTCCAGCCCCGTCGATCCAGTCCTCGTCTCCGGCGTGCACGGGCAAAGGCGATCAGCCCGAAACTGAGACAGTGTATCACTATACATCAAAGTTTCAGAGATCTAATCAGTCTCAATAGTGGTACTATGATTCCATGGGGAGCGCAGCCGTCAGGGACCGCATGCTGGCCGCAGGCCAGCGCATCACGCGCCAGCGCGACGAGGTGGTCGACGCCTTGGAGCGCGCGCGACGGCCGCTCGCGGCTCGGGAGATTTGCGACGCGGTGGCGGAGTCGAACCCCGACGTCGGCCGGGCGACCGTCTTTCGCACGCTGCACGCGCTGGCGGCAGCCGGGATCGTCCAGCGCGTCACCCTTGCTGGAGGTCGACCCGGCTACCTGCTCTGCGAGGCCGAGGGACACCACCACCACTTGGTGTGCACCAGCTGCGGACGCACGATCGACCTTCCCGAATCCGCAGTGACGCCGTTCCTCACCGGGGTGGAAGAGGCCCATGGGTTCACCGTCGACCACTCCAGCTTCGACGTGCACGGCCGGTGCGCCAGCTGCAGGTGAGCCCAGGGACCCGCTCCGGCTAGCGACCGGGCTTCACGACCATGAGGACGACGATCGCGAGCAGCCCCGCCGCCGCCAGGTAGTTGAGGCTGAGCGCGACGCGATCCCCGAGCAGCCTGCGAAGCTCTCCGCTCGGCTCGAGCCCCTGGCTCGCGAGCTCGCCCGCGAGCTTGCGGGCCTGCTTGGGTCGCTGCCCGCCGGCCGATCCGCCGATGACCACCACGACGAGGAGGCCCATCGCCGCGTCGACCCAGGGCGTGGCGTAGCCCCAGTGGCCGAGGTCCACAAGCCACAGCCCGAACGCACCGGCGACAACGGTCCCAGCCGCCACGAGCATGGCCCCGATGCGCGCCAGACCCAGCAGGAGCGCGATCTCCGAGCAGCTCGACCGACGCCGGGCCGTCTCGAAGCCCACGAGGGCGACGACGGTGCCTGACACGAGCGAGAACGCGCCGAGCAGGTGCGCGCACAAGGCGAGGTCGTAGAGCCAGGCGGGGGTCACGGCTGCATCGGACGGTCGTCCGCCGTCCCCGCCTCGAGGTGCGCGTGGATCTCCGCGGTGGCGGTGCCGAACCGGAGCACCTCGAAGATCCAGCCAGCCTGCGACTGCAGGTCGCAAGCGACGGCCTCCAGCCGACCCGCTCTGCCAAGGCCGTCGAGGAGCAGATGGAAGTGCACCATGCCGCCGTACGGCCACCACCGCTCGGCGAGCGCGGCGGCCTCCTGCTCGTCGTCGAGCTCGGTCGGGTTGTCCGGCTCCTGCGTCCCCGAGACCACCCGGCGGGCGGGCCCCGTGAGGGTCTGCGCCTTGGCTGAGCTGAGCCCGAGACGTCGCAGTTCCTCGGGCGCGGCGGCGAGGAGCTCGGGGGTCGGAAACCCTGCATTGGCACCGTGCTCCTCGACCTTCAGACCGCAGGCAGTTGCGAGACGGTCGAGAAGCCGGATGCCGACGTCGAGCCGCTGCGCCCAGATAGTGGGGTCCAAGCGGAAGGGCTGGCGGACGCCGATCGCAAAGCGGGCGATCCCCACCTGCCTAGCTGCTCGTGGCCGCGACGATCACGTCGCGAAGGACCGCAGCCCCCGAGCGCTCGACGTCGCGCGTCGCGGTGAGCAGGACGAGACGACCCCGACCCGGCGCGACGAAGCTCTGCAGCCGTCGGAGGGCCGACAGTCCCGGCTCGCGCTCGAGCTCCGCCCGGTAGCGGCGGGCAAACTCGGAGAAGCGAGCCGGTTCATGGCCGTACCAGCGACGCAGCTCGGTGCTCGGCGCCGCGTCCTTCGCCCACTCGTCGAAGTCCAACGCTGCCTTCTGCACACCGCGGGGCCACAGCCGGTCCACCAGCACCCGGTGCTCCCCCGGACGACGCCCGGGGTCGTCGTAGACCCTTACCACCTCGACAGCCCCCGCTCGCGCAGCCGTGGACCTCGTCCGGGGGGTCACCGCGTGAACCCGAGCGCGGCGGCTGAGCCCGCGTCGATCATGGCCGGGCTCCGCGCCGGGTCCCACACGACCCTGACGTCCACCGGGACGCTGCCGCTCAACGCGTCGTCGATCGCGGCGTCGTCGATCGCGGCGTGCGCCACCTCCGCCAGCATCTCGGACGCCGGGCACCCTGGGGTCATCATCGTCATCTCGACCACCGGCTTCTCGTGTGCGAGGTGCACATCGTAGAGGGGCCCGAGCGAGACGGCGTCCAGGTCCAGCTCGGGGTCGTAGACGCCGCGCAGCGCGTCCCAGGCCGCGCCCCGCGCCCCTGGCACCGGAAGCTCCGGCCAGCTTCCCAGGTCGACCGCGCCGTCGTCTCCCTCCGAGGTGTGCGGCACATCTCCGGTCACGGGAGCCTCCGGAAGCTGACTCGCCGGTCATCCCCGCCGACGTCCCCGGCCTCGTAGGACAAGCCCCGCGGAGACAGGACTCCCTCGAGGGACACCGGCTCGAAGGGTGCCAGCACCACCCGCTCCTCGCCGTCGGCAAGCCTGTCGGCTCCCGCCATGATCGTCTCGAACGGCTCGTCACCCGACGCGATGATCGGGCGAGCATCCACGGTTGCCATCACCTGCTCCCTCCTCGGGCCCGGACGACCTCTTCGTGAGCACCAGGACATCACATCCCATGTGTGCTCCCGGTCCCCGGAGCTTCGCCCTCGCCGGCCTGTCGTCGCTCTGGCTATTGTTCTGTTCTGAGGTAGAACTTACCAGCACGAGCCTTCCCGCTGGAGACCCCAGCGGCTCGGGAACGCCCTCTGGGACCCCGAGCTCGGAGGGGGGAGTCGCACCTTGCACCAAGAGCTCACTTCTGCCGATCGCTGGAGATCCCATGGTCACAGACACGAGGGTGGGGTGCGCTCTTTGTCGCTGACCGCCAGGAGAGCTGGTTCGTGCTGGCCAGCCACGTCGACCTCGCGATGGCCGTCCTCGGGATCTTCGCCAGGCTCGCGATCACCTGCATCGGGATCGCCCAGCAGCTGCGGCCGATGTTCATGCTCGCGCACCTGCCAGGCCGGCATCGGTCGCAGACCATCGCGGTGTGGGCGACCTGGCTCCATGCGGCGTGCTCGCGGGCGGTCTCGCGCACGGATTCTCGGCAGCCGAGTGGTGCGGTGCGGGCGTCCTCTGCACCGGGCTCGGCGCGCATCTCGTCTTGGTTTGGGCCTATCTCCGGCGCCATCGCCACACGGCGGTTCTGCACCTCCTCTTCGTGGCGACCGCTGCAGGGTGACCCCTTGCCGCTGGCGGCTTGGCGCTCGCCGGAACGCTCGTGATCCCCACCCACCACTTGGACGTCGACCTCGCGGCTACCGCCATGGTGGCGGCCGCAGGCTGGTTGCTCGAGGCACTCGTTGGTCATGCCCACAAGGTCGTGCCGTTCATGGCGTGGTCGCTCCTGCGCTCGGCAGGAGCGCGCACCGAACCAGCGGGCAAGCGGCCGGTGTTCACCGACCTGTACGGCCGTGGCTGGGCGGCAACGGCCTACGGGACCGTCACCGGCGAGATCCGTGCGCTGTGCGGCGGCCTCGTTGCGTCGTGTGCCCTGGGGACCGCAGCAGGCGGGGCCCTCCTTGCAGCGAACAGCGCAATGGCTGCAGCCAACCTTTCGCTGCGCCCGCTGCACCCTCGCCGTGCGTGCACCCGCGAGGACCGCACGACGTCGCCGACCTCGGCGTCGGCGGCCGCACGAGCGCACGTCCACGAAAGCATCGAGAGGGTGGACTACAGAATGGGCTAGAGAAAGAACCAAGTCATCACCGAACATCCCCGAGTGGAGGAGAGCGAAATGCAAGGTGCAACAGGTGCAGCGATCGGCCGTGAGCGCGTGCCGTTCCGTCTGCGCACCGCCGATGGAGACGTCTTCGACCTCAGCTATTCGTCGCCTCGGGCGGCTGCGACCCACGACGAGATGGCGGTCCTTTCTTCGCTGCCGTGGTTCGAGCCCGGCCGACCAACTCGCAACTACATGCTGCACGAGACGGACCTGTACGACGAGGTCGAGCGGGTCTGGGGGCGCCGATGGGGTGCTGAAGGCATCGGCAGGTTGAGGGAGGTCGTGGTCTCGCGACCGACCGTGAACGAGGTGCGCCCCGAGTACGCCCGAGAGTGGCAGTACTACTACTCGAGCGCGGCGGGCAACGCCGACCTCGGGCGGTTGCAGGCCCAGTTCGACGAGTACTACCAGGTGCTCCAGGACAACGGCGTCCGGGTCCACTACGTGGAGCCGCCAGTGCCCGCGATCGGCGCGTACGGCTACCTGAAGAACCTGGTCACGCTGGCAGGTGCAGGGCTCGTCGTCCGTGGCGGCGCGATCGTGCACCGTTTCGGTCTCGGCTCCTGGCAGCGAGGACGCGAGGTCATCTGGCAGCAGGTGCTCGCAGCGCTCCAGGTGCCGATCTACTTGACGATCCACGGCACCGGGATCTGCGAGCCGGGCGCGGGTCGGTGGCTCGACTCGAAGACGTTCGCCTTCAACGAGTCGGTCGTCGCCAACGAGGAAGGGCTGCGCCAGCTGCGCTTCGTGCTCACAGACCTCGGGATCGATCTCATCGAGTGCCACAGCCCTGGGTGGTACGACACGACGGGCAACGGCAACGTCGGCACGTCCCACCTCGACATGGTGATGCTGACGGTCGACGACCACAAGGTGCTGCTGGCTCCCCACCTGGTCAACTACGGCTTCGTCCGCGAGCTGATCCGTCGCGATTACACGATCATCGAGGTCCCCGTCGACGAGTACTGGGACCTCGCGCTCAACGGTGTAACGCTTTTGCCCGGCAAGGTAGTCATGAACGCAGGGTCGCCATCGGTGCTGAAGGCCCTCGACGCGCACGGAGTCGAGGTCGTCACCGTGGACTTCTCCGAGAGCCACCGGTTCGCGATCGCCGGCTTGCACTGTGCCACCCTCGAGCTCGTACGCGACAGGCTGGAGGACTGAGCGGCACCGGCCTTTGGCAATCGGTTGCTGCCCCCTTTTTCCGCGGGTACGGTGACTTCGTGGGAGATGTCGAGCCGGTCATCCGAGCCGCTGCCGTACAGGCGGCGTCTGTCTTCTTGGACCGGGAGGCCTCCACCGCAAAGGCCTGCGAGCTGATCCGCCGTGCC